>DATDCY010000295.1 GCA_036524115.1 bacterium
GCTCACGGGCGCCGCCGGGCTGGCGGAGGCGGGCCCCGGCGATCTGACCTTCGTCGAGGACGCGCGCCACCTGCAGACGGCGGCGGCCGGGCGGGCGGAGGCCGTGCTCCTGCCCCCGGGGCTCGAGCTGCCGGGGCGCAACGTCATCCGGCTGTCCAACCCGCGCCTGGCCTTCGCCGCCGCGCTCGAGCTCTTCCACCCGCGCCGGCACGCCGTCCCCGGCGTCCACCCGACGGCGGTCGTCGAGCCCGGCGCCGTTGTCGACCCCACGGCGTCCGTCGGCGCGCTGTGCTACGTGGGCGCCGGCGCGCGCATCGGGGCCCGCGCGGAGCTGCGCGCGCAGAGCCACGTCGGCGCGGGCGCCGCGATCGGCGAGGACGCGTTGCTGCACCCGGGGGCGATCGTGCTCGAGCGGGTGAGCGTCGGCGCCCGCGCGATCCTGCACGCGGGGTCGGTCGTCGGCGCCGACGGCTTCGGCTACGTCTTCGACGGCGCCGCCCACCGCAAGATCCCGCAGATCGGCACCGTCGAGATCGGCGAGGACGTGGAGGTCGGCGCGGGGGCGACCATCGACCGCGCCACCGTCGGGATCACGCGGATCGGCCGCGGGACGAAGATCGACAACCTCGTGCAGGTCGGCCACAACGTCCAGATCGGCGAGCACGCGATCCTCGTCGCGCAGGTCGGCATCGGCGGCAGCGCCAGCATCGGCGCGGGGGCGGTGCTCGCGGGCCAGGCCGGCGTCGGCGACCACGCCGTGGTCGGCCCCGGGGCGCGCGTCGGGGGCCAGGCCGCCGTGCTCAGGCACGTCGCGCCCGGAGCGACGGTGGCCGGCTTCGGGCCGCAGCCGCACGGGGAGTTCCTCAGGAGCCAGGCCGTATTCGAACAACTCCCGCAGCTGCGGCGGCGGGTCGCCGAGCTGGAGAAGCGCCTCGCGGCCGCCGAGGCCGCGGCGGCGCGCGCAACCGAACCAGGGAGGTAGCAGCCACATGCAGTACGACATCCGCCAGATCATGGACAAGCTCCCCCACCGCTATCCCTTCCTCCTCGTCGACCGGGTGCTCTCGATCGACGGGCTGAAGATGGTCGCCATCAAGAACGTGACCTTCAACGAGCCCTTCTTCAACGGGCACTTCCCGGGCTTCCCGATCATGCCGGGCGTGCTCATCGTCGAGGCCATGGCGCAGGCCGGCGGCTTCCTCGCGCTGCAGAGCCAGGGCGCTGACCTCGGCGACCGCAAGGTCTTCTTCATGACGATCGACAGCGCGCGCTTTCGCAAGCCGGTGGTCCCCGGCGACCAGCTGCGCTTCGAGGTGGAGATCGAGAAGCGGCGCGAGACGATCTGGCGCGTGATGGGCAAGGCCTTCGTCGGCGACACGCTCGTCTGCGACGCGACGTTGCAGGCGATGATCACGCGCGACCGGGAGGGCGCGTGAGCGCGGGCGTCCACCCGGCGGCGCTGGTCGAGCCGGGGGCGGAGCTGGGCGCGGGCGTCGAGGTCGGCCCGTTCGCGGTGATCGGCGACGGGGTGCGCCTCGGCGACGGCGTCAAGGTCGGCCACCACGCCTCGGTGCTCGGCCCGTGCGCGATCGGCGCGGGCACGCAGATCTTCCCCTTCGCCTCGATCGGCTCGGCGCCGCAGGACCTGACCTACAAGGGCGAGCCGACGCGGCTGGACGTCGGCGAGCGCAACGTCTTCCGCGAGTTCGTGACGATCAACCGCGGCACGATGAAGGGCGGCGGCGTCACGCGCATCGGCTCGGACTGCTTCTTCATGGCCTACGCGCACGTCGCCCACGACAGCACCATCGGCAGCCACGTCATCATGGCCAACTGCGCGGCGCTCGCCGGCCACATCCGCATCGACGACCACGCGATCCTCGGCGGTCTCGTGGCCGTGCACCAGTGGGCGCGGGTCGGCCGGATGGCGATGATCGGCGGGGTCAGCGGCGTCGCGCTGGACGTGCCGCCCTTCTGCATCGCCTCGGGCGAGCGCGCCAAGCTCTACGGGCTCAACCTCGTCGGCCTCAAGCGCCACGGGTACTCCGAGGAGTGCATCGCGGATCTCAAGAAGGCCTACCGGCTGCTCTTCCGCTCGGGGCTGACGCTCAAGGCGGCGACCGAGGCGGTTGCCCGCGAGCTCCCCGACTGCGCCGAGGCCGCGGAACTGCTGGAGTTCATCCGCACCACCAAGCGGGGCCTGACGCGCTAGGTGGGAACCGCACCGGACGCGGGCGCCCCCGTCGGCCTCATCGCCGGCTGCGGCGAGCTGCCGGCCATCGCGGCGCGCACGCTGCGCGCGGCCGGGCACCGCGTCGTCGCCGTCGGCTTCGATGACGAGACGCGCGACGCCCTGGCCGGGCTGGTCGACGAGTACCACGCGCTGCACCTCGGGCAGGTCGAGCGGCTGATCCGCGCCTTCCGCGACGCGGGCGTGGCCTCCGCGCTGCTGCTGGGCAAGGTGCACAAGGCGCGCGCCTTCTCGGACTTCCGCCCCGACCTGCGCGCGGTGCGCATCTGGATGTCGCTGGCCGACCGGCGCGACGACACCATCCTGCGCGCCGTGGTGGAGGAACTGGCGCGCGAGGGGGTCGCCGTCGCGGAGGCCGGCCGCTGGCTCGCGCCGCTGTTCGCGCCGGCAGGAAGGCTCTCGCGCCGCGCGCCGACCCGCGAGGAGCTGGCGGACGTCGCCTTCGGCCTGCGGCTGGCGCGCGAGATCGGGCGCCTCGACATCGGCCAGACGGTCGTCGTCCGGCACCTGGCGCCGGTGGCGGTCGAGGCGCTCGAGGGAACCGACCTGACGATCCGCCGCGCAGGCGAGGTCGCGGGCCCCGGGACGGTCGTCGTCAAGACCGCGAAGCCCGCGCAGGACATGCGCTTCGACGTCCCCACCGTCGGCGTCGAGACGGCCCGCTCGGTTGTCGCCGCCCGCGCCGCCGTCCTCGCGATCGAGGCCGGGCGCACGCTCTTTCTCCAGCGCGAGGAGACGCTCGCGCTCCTCGATGCGCACGGCGTCGCGCTCTGGGGGTGCGGCGACGCTGATGCCGGCGCCTGAGATCTTCATCTCGGCCTGCGAGGTCTCCGGGGACCTCCACGCCGCCGCCCTGCTGACCGCGCTGCGCCGGACCCGCCCGGACCTGGCGGCCTGGGGCGTCGGCGGGCCCCGGCTCGCGGCAGCCGGGCAGCGCCAGTCCGCCGGCATCGGCGAGCTGTCGATCGTCGGCGTGACGGAGGCCGTGCCCCGGCTCGCGTCCATAGTCAGGCTGCTGGGGCGCCTCAAGGCGGAGCTGGCGCGGCGGCGCCCCGCCGTGGTGCTGCTGGTGGACTCGCCGGACTTCAACCTGCGCCTGGCGTCGGTCGCGCGCGCGCTGGGCCTGCGTGTCGTCTACTTCATCACGCCGCAGGTCTGGGCGTGGCGGCGCGGCCGGCTGCGCGAGATCCGCCGCACCGTCGACCTCGCCCTGTGCATCCTGCCCTTCGAGGAGGCCTTCTTCCGCGAGGCCGGCGTGCGCGCAGAGTACGTCGGACACCCCCTCGTCGACCTCGTGCGCCCCTCGGCGCCGCGCGAGGCGCTGCGCGCCGGCTTCGGTCTCGACCCGGCGCGCCCGGTCATCGCGATGCTGCCCGGCAGCCGCCGCACGGAGGTCGC
>DATDCY010000296.1 GCA_036524115.1 bacterium
CCGCGCCCCGCGCCTATCCTCATTCCCATGAGGACGACGCTCCGCATCGCCGCCGCGCTCCTGCTGCTGCTCGCGGCGCCCGCGCTCTCCAGCGCCGAGACCCTCACCATCCTGCACGTCAACGACTTCCACGGCGCGCTCGAGCCCACCCGCACCGCCTCCGGGCAGCCCGAGGAGGGCGGCGCCGCGCGCCTCGCGGCCGTGATGCGTGCCGAGCGCACGCCGACGACCCTCTTTCTCTCGGCCGGCGACCTCATGCAGGGAACGAACATCTCCAACCTCTTCGCCGGCAAGCCCGTGATCGAGGTCTTCAATCTGATGGGGCTCGACGCCTCGGCGGTCGGCAACCACGAGTTCGACGCCGGGCAGGCGGCGCTCGCGGAGCGCGCCGCGGAGGCGCGCTTCCCCTTCCTCGCCGCGAACATCGAGGGGAGCGGTCCCTGGAAGCCCTCCGAGGTGCGCCGCGTGGGCGGGCTGCGCGTCGCGCTCTTCGGCCTGACCACCGAGGAGACGCCGGTCGCGACCCACCCGCGCAACGTCCAGGGGCTGAAGTTCACGGACGCCGCGGCGGCGGCGCGCCGCATGGTCGCCGAGCTGCGCCCGCAGGCCGACCTGGTGATCGCGCTGACCCACCTCGGCTTCGAGGAGGACGAGAAGCTCGCGGCGGCGGCGCCCGGCATCGACATCATCGTCGGCGGGCACACGCACACGAAGGTCGAGCAGCCGGCGCAGGTGGGCACCACGCTGGTCCTCCAGGCGTACGAGCGCGGCGCGGTGCTCGGGAGGCTGGACCTGGAGGTCGTGGACGGCACGGTCGTCGCGCACCGCTACCGGCTCGTCCCGGTGACCGGCGCCGCGGGCGAGGACCCCGAGGTGGCGGCGGTCGTCGCCGGCTATGCCGCCCGGCTGGGCGCGAAGATGGGTGAGCCGGTGGGCACGGCGGCGGTGGACCTCGACGGCGGCAAGGACGCGACGCGCTCGCGCGAGACGAACCTCGGCGACCTCATCGCCGACGTGATGCGCGAGACCGCCGGCGCGGACGTGGCGCTCATCAACGGCGGCACGATCCGCGCGGGCGTCCCCGCCGGGCCGGTCACGGTCGGGGCGATTTACAACGTGCTGCCCTTCGACAACTGGCTGGTCTCGTTCGCCGTCACCGGCAGGGAGCTGCGCGCGGCGCTCGAGACCGGCGTCTCGCGCGTCGAGGTCCGCGACGGCGGGTTCCCGCAGGTCTCCGGGATGCGCTTCACCTTCGATCCGCGCAAGCCGGCGGGCCAGCGCATCGTCTCGGTCGAGGTCGGCGGCGCGCCGCTGGACGAGGCGCGGACCTACGTGCTGGCGACCCACGACTTCCTCGCCGCGGGCGGCAACGACTACACGGAGTTCGCGGGGCACGCGCCGGTCTACAGCGACTCCAGCCGCTGGCTGCGCGACGTGCTGGCGGAGTGGTGGCGCAAGCGCGGCAGCATCGCCCCCGCGGTCGACGGACGGATCGCCGCGGCGGCGCCGTGATGCCCGCGCAGCTGGTGCGCATCAGCTTCAACGGCGAGGAGCGGACGCTCGCCGCCGGGCTCACGGTGCGCAGCCTGCTCACCGAGGCGCAGGCGCAGGCGGTGCGGCGCGGCGAGATGGCGGTCCGCGACGGCGCAGGGCGCGAGCGCGGACTCGGCGGCGCGCTGCAGGACGGCGCCGTCCTCTCGCTCGTGCCGCGCCGGCGGCCCTGAGCGGGCGCCCCGACGCCCGTGGACCTCCACCGCCGCACCTTCGCCGCGCTGCGGCACCGCAACTTCCGGCTCTTCTGGATCGCGCAGCTCATCTCCCTGACCGGCACCTGGATGCACGCGGTCGCCCAGGGCTGGCTCGTGCTGGAACTGACCGACCAGCCCTTCTGGCTCGGCGCGGTCGGCGCCGCGGGCACGCTGCCGGTGCTCGCGTTCTCGCTGCTCGGCGGCGTCGCTGCGGACCGGCTCCCCAAGCGCGCGCTGCTGATCGCCAGCCAGAGCGCGTCGGCAACCCTTGCGCTCTTCCTCGGCCTGCTCGCTCTCAGCGGCCAGGTCCAGGTCTGGCACGTGCTCATCGTCGCGCTGGCGCTCGGCACGGCCAACGCGCTGGATCTGCCGGCGCGGCAGTCCTTCATCGTGGAGATGGTCGGGCGCGAGGACCTGCTCAACGCGATCGCGCTGAACTCCTTCACCTTCAACGCCGCGCGCGTCGTGGGGCCGGCGGTCGCCGGGGTGATCGTCGCCGCGGCCGGCGCCCCGGCCTGCTTCCTCGTCAACGCGGCGAGCTTCATCCCCGTCGTCGCCGCGCTCGGGATGATGCGCGACCTCCCCGGGGCCCGGCAGGCGCGCCCCGGCTCGGTCGCGACCGACCTGCGCGAGGGGCTGGCCTACGTGCTGCGCGAGCGGCGCTTCCAGGGGTTCATCGGGCTGGTGGCGATGGGGAGCTTCTTCGGCTTCCCGTGCATCACCCTGCTGCCGGCGTTCGCGCGGGACGTGCTCCACGCCGGCGCGCACGGCTACGGGCTGCTGATGGCGATGACGGGGGTCGGCGCGGTCGTCTCGGCGCTCGCGCTCGCGGGGCGCCAGCGCTCGGGCGTCTCGGGCGGCGTGGTGGTCTGGGCCGGCGTGGCCTTCGGCGCGGCGCTCGTGGTCTTCGCGGCCGCCCGCTCGTTTGCCGTGGCTGCACCGCTGCTGGTGATCGCCGGCGCCGCCATGGTGGCGCAGGCCGCGACCGCCAACACGCTCGTGCAGGCGATGGTCCCCGACGTGCTGCGCGGGCGGATCATGAGCGTCTTCACGCTGGTGCTCATGGGCGCCATGCCGCTCGGCAACATCGTCATCGGCGCCCTCGCTGAGCTGATCGGGACAACGGCCGCGATCGCGGCCTTCGGCCTGGGGCTCTGCGCCGCGGTCGGCGCCATCGCCGCCGTCCGCCGCGAAGTCTTCTAACCAGGGTAGCGCCGAACTTCAGGAGGCCCTTTCGGGCCCTGGCGGCGTTGCCCGCCCGCTTCGCTCGTGCGGCGTACCTCCAGTACGCCTCCTCGCAAGCTTTCGAGCTGCCTTGCCAGGACCCAAAATGACGCTCCCGAAGCGTCGGCGCAGCCTAGGCTTTGTAACCGATCTCGTTGATCTTGGCCTTGATCGCCTCGACGGTGGTCTTCGCGGGATCGAAGACGAACGTCCCTTCCTTCTTCGCCAGATCGACCTTGACTTTCTTCACGCCGACCAGCGCGGTCACGCCCTTTTCCACGCGCATCACGCAGTGCCCGCAGCTCATCCCCTCGATCTTGACCACCGCCGTCGTCTCGTCCTTCTTGTCGAACAGACCCATCTCGTCTCTTCCTTTCCTTGCCAGAGCCCGGCGCCGCGCCGGGGCTATTCCTTCGCGGCGTCTTCCACCCGCCGCTCCTTGGCCCGGTCCGCAGCCTCCTGGACCTGGCGCACGTCCTCCGCCCGCTGGAGCGGGGCGACCACCGCCGGCCCGGACACCGTCTGCTCCTTCACATCGCGCAGCACCAGCCACGCGGTGACGAGCAGCCCGGCCAGCATCAGGATGAGCCAGAAACCCTTCACGTCCCCCTCCTCCTCCAGCGCCTCGCGTTCACACCACGCGCGCGGTTAGATGCGTCCGCCGTCGTACCGTCGCGCGGTCGCCATGGGGCGACTATCGTCGGAGCGGCCAACAAGCGTCAAGACCTTGCAGGGCCGATCTCCGCGGCACGTCGATGGCGGTGGGCCTGGTTGACCGGCGACTCATTTCCGGACTATATTCGGGCCGGCATCGAAGGAGGAGGCGGTCATGAAACTCTCCGCACAGATCAAACCGATCAGCTACCTCAAGGCGCACGCGGCGGAGATCGTGCGGAACATGGGAGAGCGCCGGGAGCCCCTGGTCATCACCCAGAACGGGGAAGCCAAGGTCGTCCTGCAGGACATCCACACCTTCGAGCAGGCACAGGAGACAATGGCCCTGCTGAAGATACTGGCCCTCGGGAGCCGCCAGATCGAGGAGGGGGATGTCGAGCCTGCCGCGAGCGCGATCAGGCGCGTGCGGCAAGCGCGGAAGGCCGGCTGATGTCGTGTACGGTCCTGCTCACGCGTCACGCGGCGCGCGACCTGGAGGAACTCCACGACTACGTGGCGCGGCACGACGCCCCGGGGAAGGCAGAGCACCTCCTCCGGCGCATCGAACAGGCCTTCGAGCGCCTGTCCGAAACGCCGCAGCGCGGAGCGTACCCCCGGGAACTGCTGGCCATGGGTATCCGGGAGTATCGCGAAGTGTTCTTCAAACCGTATCGCGTCATCTACAAGGTCGTTGGCGGCAACGTCTACGTCCTCCTGATCGCCGACGGCCGTCGCGACCTGCAGACGCTCCTCCAGCGGCGGCTGCTGGAGGGATAGCACCAGGAAGGGCCAGAGGCTAGGGGACATCCTCGCCTGCGCCAGTCATTCCCTTGTCGAAGATGACGCGCGCGAATTGACACCCCACGGCCCCGCCCCTACGATACCGCCAACATCGGGGAGGGCGCCATGAAGGAGAGGATCGTCCGCGCGTTCGACGAGCACGCCCGGCTGCAGAAGGAGTTCCTCAAGCACCACACGGACTCGCTGGCGAAGGTCGCCGAGGTGATCCTCGAGGCCTTCCGCAAGGGGCGCACCGTGTTCTTCTTCGGCAACGGCGGCAGCGCCGCCGATGCCCAGCACCTGGCGGCCGAGTACGTCAACCGCTTCCGCGCCGACCGCCGCGCGCTGCCCGCGCTCGCGCTCACGGTGGACACCTCCGTGCTCACGAGCATCGCCAACGACTCGAGCTACGAGCGCGTCTTCGCGCGCCAGATCGAGGCGCTCGGCCGGCCCGACGACGTCGCGGTCGGGCTCTCGACGAGCGGCGCATCGCCGAACGTCATCGCCGGCATCCGCCAGGCGCGCACGCTCGGGCTCGTGACAGTCGGCTTCTCCGGCGGCGACGGCGGCGCGCTGCTGCGCGAGTGCGACCACTGCGTCACGGTGCCGGCGACGATCACCGCGCGCATCCAGGAGATGCACCTGATCTGCGGGCATGTCGTCTGCGACATCGTCGAGCAGGAGATCATCCACCCCACGCACGAGACCCGATGAGCGCGCGGCGCGCGGCACCCGCGGGGGGCGCCCCCCGCACCACCTCGCTGCGGGCGCGCGCCAGCAAGGTGCGCCGCGACCACCTCGCGCGGCC
>DATDCY010000297.1 GCA_036524115.1 bacterium
AGGCCCGCGTCCCCGATGCCGTCGCCGTCGCGGTCGACGAAGGCGAAGCGCAGGACCGTCCCCGGTTCGAGCCGCAGGGTGACGCCGGCGGGCACCTCGACGAACTCGGCGATGCGCCGCTCCCCGCTCCAGGTCCAGACCCGCGCGGCGCCGCCGCCTCCGACCGGCGGGGCCGCGGCGCAACCGGCAAGGGCGAGGAGAAGGAGGAGTGGCCAAGGTCGCCGCGTCCGCGTGCGGGCTACGGGGTCCTGTCGCTGCGCACCCCCACCGTGCTCCCTTCGGTCCGCGCGGCGGGGGTCCCCCGCTTCGCGCCACCCCTTCGCCAGGCCGATGTCAGTTCTCTCCCGCATTCCCAACGTGACATCCCTCGTCTCCATGTCGGCTCAGTGTCCTTCTCCGACGACGATGTCCCGCCCTTCCAGGTCGCCGGCGCCGAGGTGCACGGCCACCGCGTGGTCGGGCGCGCCGCGGTAGAGGCCGATCACTTCCCGCGCCTCGCGCGAGCGGCCGACCTCGGCCCGCGCGCCCAGGTAGAAGAAGCCCTCGCGGTCCACCCAGATGATGTACCTCCCGTCGGGCCCGCTCGGCTCGGACACAAACTCCGGCTTGCCGAGCATCGCCGCCTTCTCGTGGAGAAAGGCGCGGTAGCCGGCGAGGGGCCGATCCGCGGCGTCGCGGATCGTGCCGCTGAGGCGCACCCGCAGCGCCGACGGCGCGCTCCAGCCGGACTTCTTGAGCACCGCCACCGTCGGGAGGCGCAGGTCGAGGCGCTCGCCCGCCCGCACCTCGAGCGGGTTGCCGGGATAGAAGCCGAACACGTCGCCCACTTCCAGCGGGCCGAAGGGCTGCTGGCCCGAGCGGCGGCGGACGATCAGCCAGTAGCGGCCCGGCGAGACGCGCGCCTCGAACCCGCCGCGCTCGTCCGTGCGCACCTCGAGGTACCCGGGCCCGCGGAACTGCGTCGAGGCGTCCAGGTAGAAGGCGACGTCGGCCCCGCCGACCGGCCCCGCCTCGCCGGTGACCGCGCCGGCCACCGACTCCCCGCCCGCCGGGACGGCGGCGACGGCGGGCGCCCCGCCGGCGGGCACGGCGGGCACCGCTATATCGAGCGTCTCGCCGGCGCGGACCTGGATCGGGTTGGAGCCGTACCAGCCGAAGAGCCCCGGGGCAGCAGCGGAGAGGTACCAGTTCCCTGGCGCCAGGGCGAGCGCCGCGCGGCCGTCCGCGCCGGCGGTCGCGACGACGCGCTCCTCGAGCAACGCCACCCCCGGGTAGCGCTGCCCTGTCACAGCCGCGCCGGGGACGGCGCGCTCGTGGCTCATCAGCCTCACCCGGACGGTGCCCGCAGCCGGCCGCGCCGGCCCGGCGGCGCCCCGGGACGTCGAGCAGCCGGCGGCCAGCGCGAAGAGCGCGACGAGCGCCGACGCAGATACCTTTGGCGGAAGGAGATTCGCGCGCATCACCGAAAAGAAAAGGGCTGCCCGCGCGCGTCGATCACGCGGGCAGCCCTGCAAACCGCGCCGGGGGACCGGCTACTTCTTCGCGACGGCGTTCGGCTCCTCGATCGCGAGGACGGTGCCGGCCTTGACGCCGCGCTGGACGACCTTCACGCCGCTCGGGAAGTTCACGACCACGTCGAACGTCCCGCCCGGGGCCACGCCGAAGTGCAGCTCCTGGCCCTCCTGGGCGCAGAAGCCCGTGGCCGTGCGCAGCTCGCGCATCCCGCGGAAGTGCTTCTGGTCCTCGGCGAACCCGGCATCGTAGACGCGGGCCGTGCTGCCGATCGCCATCCGGTTGCTGATCGTCCCGGCGAGACGCACCTTGATGAAGCCCTTGTCGTTCTGGTCGTTGCGGTAGACCCGGTTCGGCACGTTCCAGGTGACGACGTACAGGTCCATGTCGCCGTCGCCGTCGAGGTCGGTGAACGCGGTGCCCTTCGTCCGGATGCCGTCGAGCTCCATGAACGGGAACCTGCCGGTGACGTCCGTGAAGCGGCCCTTGCCGTCGTTGACGTAGAGGGTGTTGCCGACCTTGCAGTCGCCCTCGTAGAGATCGAGGCTGCCGTCGTGGTTGATGTCCGCGAAGGTCGGGCCCTTGCCCCACCCGTGCTTGTCGACGCCCGCGACCTTCGTGATGTCCGAGAACTTCCAGTTGCCGTCGTTGTGGAAGAGCTTGTTGCCGCCGACGTAGTTCGAGAGGTAGAGGTCGAGCCGGCCGTCGTTGTCGACATCGGCCCACGCGGCGCCGAGGCCCCAGTTCGGGTCGTTGAGGCCCGTCTCGCGGCCGATCTCGGCGAACGTCCCGTCGTGGTTGTTGCGGTACATCAGGTTCGGCTCGCCGGCGGGGTAGCGGCCGCGCACGACGTAGAGGTCCTGCCAGCCGTCGCCGTCGACGTCGGCCCAGGTCGCCGCCCAGGACCAGCCCGGGGCGCCCACGCCGGCCTTGGCGCTGACCTCGGTGAACTTCACGTTGCCCGGCGTGCTGTCGTTGCGGAACAACCGGTTCTTCACGCCGACGCCGTAGTTGGCCGTGAACAGGTCGAGGCGGCCGTCGTTGTCGTAGTCCGCGAAGGCGCCCTGGTAGGTGAAGTCCTTCGTGGCGATCCCGGCCTCGACCGAGATGTCGACGAACTTGATGTGGCCCGGGGTGCTTACGTTGCGCAGCAGCCGGTTGGCCTCGATCTCGCGCTGGCCGCCCTTGGCGATGAACAGGTCCGGGCGCCCGTCGTTGTCGACGTCCGCGAAGGCCGAGCCCATCGCGAACCCGGTGTTCGCCGCGCCGGCCTCGTCCGTGACCTCGGTGAACGCGATGTTCCCAGGCGTGCTGTCATTGCGCAGTAGCCTGCTGGCGCCGCCCTTGTTCGAAATGTAGAGGTCGTAGTCCCCGTCGCCGTCGACGTCGGCGAACGCCACCCCCTTGCCCCGGCCCTTGTCGTCGGCACCGGAGCTGGAGGTCACGTCGGCGAACGTCATGGCGGAAGCCGGCCCGGCAAGGCACAGCGCCGCCGCCACGAAAGTACTCAGAATCACGAGGGATTTCGACTTCACCATGCTTCGCTCCTTTCGTGCCGACTCCGTACCCGACGCAACCTTAGCACCGCGGAATCCCGCGGGTCAAGTTCTCACAGGGATTAGTACGGGTTTGCCCGCCGCGCAGTTACACGAAAGGCGGCCCGCGCTGCGCCCCTGTGCTATCATCCGCGCGACGCGGAGGGCCCGCCGGGCCTGGAGGGCGCATGCAGGAGCAGAAGACGCGAGAGCCGCAGTACGAGGTCCTGCTGGAGGGGTTCCGCAGGCACGGCCTGCACCCGCTGGGCCTGATGGCCAGCCACCTCTGGCGCAGCGACCCCCGGCACCTGGTCTTCTTCCTGGCGCGCTACAAGTTCTGCGCGAAGATGCTCGCCGGCAAGGGGAGCGTCCTGGAGGCGGGGTGCGGCGACGGCTTCGCGCTGCCGCTGCTGCTGCAGACGGTGCGCTCGGTCCACGCCGTCGACTTCGACCCGATCCTCGTGGAGAACGCGCGGCAGATAAACGCGGAGCGCGCGGGGCTGACCTTCGAGACCGTGGACCTGACAGAGAAGTCCCCGGCGGGGACGTTCGACGCCGCCTATTCGCTGGACGTCATCGAGCACATCCCGATCGAGAAGGAACGGACGTTCCTCGACAACCTCCTGCGCCCGCTCGCGCCCGGCGGGACGCTCATCGTGGGGACGCCGAACGTCCACGCGAGCGTCCACGCCTCGAAGTGGAGCAACGAGGGGCACGTCAACCTCAAGGACGACCGCGGACTGCGCGCGCTGCTCGAGCCGCGTTTCCGCGACGTCTTCCTCTTCTCGATGAACGACGAGGTCGTGCACACGGGCTTCGCGCCGATGGCGCACTACCTCTTCGCGATCGCGGCGGGCAAGCGGGACGATGCCGGCTGAGCCGGCGACTCTGCCGTCGGGGACCCCCCGGACCGCCGTCATCGGCGCGCGGGGATTCCTCGGCACCAGGTTCCTGGCGGCCCTGCGCGCGGCAGACCCCGCCACCGCCGGCACGACCCGCGACGGCGCCGGCGAGCGCATGGTCTCCCTCGACCTGGCCGCGCCGGACGTCCGCCCGCTGCGTCTTCGCGCCACCGGCCACCGCGCCGCGATCATCTGCGCCGGGGTTGGCGCGCTCGTGCAGTGCGAGCGCGACCCTGCGGGGACACGCCGGGTGAACGTCGACGGCACCCTCGAGCTGGCCCGGCAGCTCCACGCCGAGGGGATCGTGCCCGTCTTCCTTTCGAGCGACTGCGTCTTCGGCGGGGACGCAGCGCCGTACGCCGACGAGGCGGCGGCGGCGCCGCTCAACGAGTACGGGCGGCAGAAGGCCGAGGTCGAGCGGCGGTTGCGCGAGGAGCTGCCCGGCGCGCACCTGACCGCGCGGCTGAGCAAGGGCTTCTCCCTCGAGCGCGGCAGCGGGACGCTCCTCGACGACATGGCGCGCCGTATCGTCGCCGGGGGCTTCGCCGCGGCGGACGACCAGGTCTTCTGCCCCACCCTCGCCGGGGACACGGTGCGCGCGGTCTGCGCGCTGCTCGCCGCCGGCGCGCGGGGGACGGTGAACGTCTGCAGCCCCGAGGGCTGGAGCTGGCACGGCCTGGCGACGGCGATGGCCGCGGCGCTCGGCGCGGACCCCGCGTCGGTGCGGCGCATCTCCATCGACGAGCTCGGCGGCGGCGTGCGGCGCCCCCACGACATCCGCATGCTCCCCGAGCGCCTTGGGCGCGAGACCGGCTGCCGCTTCCGCGACATGGCCTCGTGCATCAGCGAGGTCGCCGCCGCCTGGCGGGGGGGGCCGGCGTGAGCAGGCGGGAGCTGGCGGGCGCCGCGACGGCGATCGCGGTCTTCCTCGCCATCAGCGCGTACCTCGGCAGCGTCGACGTCTTCACCGCCGACTACGCGGCGACCGGGGCGCGGATGGCGCTCTACAACCTCGCCCGGACCGCGTTCATCCCGTACTTCATCTGGCTGGTCGCGGGCACGGGCTGGCTCTCCCTGGCGGCGCTGCGCCGCTTCGGGGTGCGCTTCGATCTGGGGTGGGCGGACCGCTGCCTGCTCGGCTTCTTCCTCGGCGCGGCCGTGCTCACGGTCGCGATGCTGCCGCTGGGCTTCGCGAACCTCTACTACCGGCCGACGGCCCTGCTCCTCGCGGTGCCCATCCTGGCCTTCTCGTTCCCGCATCTGCTGCGCGAGGCGCGCGAGGCGGCGGCCCTGCTGCGCGGGCTCCTCGCGCCGGGGCGGCGCCTGGAGGCGGCCGTCGGCACGCTGCTGGCCGCCGCGCTGCTCGCCGTCGCCGCGGTGCTGCTGCTCACGCGCGCGCTCTACCCCGGCGAGGCCTCCAACGACGCCTACGAGATCTACTGGCCGTACCAGCGCCTCGTCGTGCAGTCCCACGGCATCTGGCCGAACGACATCTGGTACATGTTCTACGGCTACAAGACCATGGGCCTGAACTTCCTCGCGATGCTGCTGGCGGACGACACCGCCTGTCAGCTCGTGACCTTCTGCCTGCTGCTCGCGGGCGTCGGGGCGGTGGTCTCGCTCGCGCGCAAGGCCTGCGGGGACCGCACCTGGGCGCTGCTCGCCGGCGTCGCGTCCATCGCCTGCTTCCCCTTCAGCAACCCCGAGTGGGGGGCGTTCCAGTCGCACCACATCCAGGCCGGCGCCTGGCTGGTCGCCGCCTGCTGGATGGCCGTGCTCACGTTCGACCGCACCGAGGCCGACCGCCGCGGCTGGTTCCTCGTGTGGCTCGCGGTCATGGTCGGCGAGGCGCTCTTCTTCCCGCTCTTCCTGGTATTCGTCGCGCCCATGCTCGGCGTGCTCTGCCTCGGGTACCTCGCGGCGCGCCGCCTGCCCGAGACGCGCGGGGTCTTCATCGCCGCGGCGGGGGCCGGCGCGGCGACGGCGGGCCTGCTGCTCCTCAACTACCTGATCGCCGGCATGTTCCTCGAGAACCCGCTGCGCCCGATGTGGACGCTCGCCGACCAGGCGCGCTTCGCGCGGTGGTGGACGCCGCTGTTCCCGATGTTCTACCTCGAGGGATCGGCGCCGACCACCGGCGGCGTGAGCCTCTCGGGCTTCCTGGCGCACGACCTGCGATACTGGCTGCGGCTCTTCCGGGTGGACACCCTCGGCGCGCTCTGGCCGCACTGGGGGGCGCCGCTGGCGCTGGCGGGGGTCGGCATCGCCGCCGCCGTGGCGCGCCCCGCCGCGGTCACGGTCCGCTGGCTGCGGCTGGCGCCCGTGGCGGTGCCGCTGCTGGTGTGCCTGGTCATCTCGGACTCCGGTCACCCCTCCTCCGTCTACCGCAACTACGGCTTCGTCTGCTTCCTGCTGCCGGTGGTGCTCTGCGCGCTGTGGCAGACCGCCTTCCAGTGGCTCACCCCGCGGCGCGCGCGGGCGGCGCTCGGCGCGGCGGCGGTGCTCGTCGCCGCCGGCTTCTCGCTGAACCTGGCGGTGCAGCGGGCGGCGAAGTACCGCCCCCCCGGGGTCCCCTCGCGCTGGTCGGACTTCGCGGGGTTCGCGGCGGGGGAGATCTCGACGCGCGAGGCGCTGGCACGCGGCGACGGCCTCTGGCCGGTGGCCGAGTCCGCGCGGGACCTCGTCGGGATGCAGGCGCGGATCCTCTGCCTCAACCGCCCCGGGGCCGACGGCTCCTTCCTCTTCCCGGGCGACGGGCTCCTGAGCCAGCCCTCGCGCACGAGCTTCGGCGGGAAGTGGGACGTGGTCGTCTTCGGGGGGGCGGACCGCGCGGCGGCGGTGCTCAAGGAGCAGCGCATCGACTACGTCCTGGTCGACTTCTCGATGCCGCTCTGGGGCCTCGTGCCCTTCGGGCCGCTGTTCGACCCGGACCACCTGGCCGAGCGTTTCGACCTCGTCGGCTGGGGCGGGAACGCCTGCGTCCTCACCTGGCGCGGCCAGGGCCGGCAGCCGCTGCCGCCGTGGGTCGCCGAGAACCTGCGCCAGCGGGTCCGCGCGGACGTCCGCCGGGCGGACCCGGGCTGGAACGGGATCTGGGGCCGTCTCTACGACACGATGGCGGCGATCCGGACCTTCAACGAGGGCAAGCCCTACCCCTGGCAGCGCCCCGACGGGCTGCCGCGCGTCAGGGGCTGGCAGTAGGCGGCGCCGGCGCGGCCGCGCGCCGACCGCGCCAGAGCACGTACGCCAGCCCGCCGCCAACGAGGAACAGGCCGGCGAGCGTCAGCGCCAGTCCGCGGCGCAGGGGCGCCGACACGTAGCGGAAGACCACCGCGTGCCGACCGGCCGGCAGCGGCACCGCGCGGTACGCGTAGTCGGCGCGCTCGATGGGGACCTCCCTCCCGTCGACCTCGGCGCGCCAGCCCGGATACCAGGAGTCGGTGAGGACGAGCCACCCCGCCGTTGAGAGCTCCGCCGTCAACGCCACGGCGTCGGGCTCGTAGCGATCCGTCGCGACGCGGGGCGCGAAGGTCGGGGCGCCGACGCCGGCGCGGAAGGCCGGGTCCGGGTCGCGCTCGAGGACCACCTCGCCGCGCATGTCGAAGGCTTCGCTGCCAAGGTACGCGAGCGCGCCGTCGGGGTCCGGGCGGACAACGGCGCGGTGCACCGCGAAGGCGCGCGGCAGGGCTGACAGGTTCTCGTAGATATCCATGTCGCTGCGGTGCGCGAGCCGGAACCGGGGGTCGGCGATCGCGCTCCCGGGGGCTGTCAGCACGTAGCGGACGTTGAGCAGGTCGAAGAGCCGCGGACCCGGGCCCCCGAAGACGATCCAGCGGTCGAAGCGCGCGCCGGAGAAGGCGGCCTGGCCGTAGCGGATGAAGGACAGGAGCTTCCCGACCCGCTCCGGGTAGAAGCTGCTGTACCCCCCGACCTCCTGGATCTCGAACGGGGCCATCGTGTTCACGAGCAGACCGCGGCTGCCGTCGAGCAGCACGCGGAAGGGGCCGGGCTGCCGCTGGAGGAAGTCGATCGAGGGCGTGCGCGGGTAGACCTGCTCAGCCGGCACGATCGCGTTGTACCCCCAGCCGAAGCCGGTCAGGTCGTAGACGAGCAGCGCGACGAGCAGGGAGGCACCGGCGAGGCGGGCGCGCCGGTCCCGCGCGAGGACCGCCAGGGCGCCGAGGCCCACGGAGGCCAGCAGCAGGAGGAGGGGCCGCAGGATCAGCGCCGAGAAGGGGCGGCGCAGGCGCGCGAGCCCTTCGATCGCGTACGGCATGGCCGCCGCCTCGCGGTCGAACCAGCGGATCCAGCCCGGGGTGGCGCCGGCGAACGCGACCAGGGCGCCGAGCGCCGCCAGGGCGGCGGCGCCGGAGAGAAAGAGCGTCCGGCGCCTGCCCTCGAGCCGCCCGAGCGCGGAGACGCCGAGGCCGGCGGCGGCGGCGCCCGCGAACATGAAGAGGAACGCCAGGCGCGTGGGGTTCATCCGGTCCATCCCCGGCACGAGCGCGAAGAACGGATAGTAGAGCACGGTGCCCGTGAGCAGCGCGAGCAGCACGGCGAGCGCGCCGAGGTGGAAGCGCCCGGCCGCGTTCTTGGGCGCGGCGAGCGCGGCGAGCACGCCCACCAGCGTCGGGACGCCGAGGTAGATGCACAGCTCGTTGTAGTTCATGTACTCCTGCGTCGGCAGCCGCGGCGCGAACCCCATGCCCAGCGGCGGGCTGCCGAAGAAGTCGGGGAAGACCAGGGTCACCAGGTAGCGGAAGGGGACGCGCGCAAGCGTGTCGAAGAACGTCGAGAACGTGAAGGCGCGCGCGACGCGGCTGCTGTGCCGGATGAGGTCGAGGTCCGGCAGCAGCCCGACGGCCGAGATCAGCGCGCCGCCCGCGCAGGTGATCGCGAAGCAGGCGGCGACGCGCAGGACCCCCGCGCGCCCCTGCCCGCCGAGGTGCGCCCGCAGCATGAGGAACAGCGCGTAGAAGCCGGCGAGCAGGCCGGCGTAGATGAGGTACTGGATCATGCCCATCAGCGCCATGGTCCCCAGCACGAGCGCCCCGGCGAAGCCGTAGCGCAGGCCCCGCGGTCGCAGCGTGCGCTCCATGAACAGCAGCAGCAGGGGGAGAAAGGCCGCGGTGTAGGGGACGCTCTCGAATTCGAGCCAGACCATGACGCAGCCGTTGAACATGTAGACCACGGCGCCGAAGAGCGCGCCGACGATCTCCGCGCCGACCTCCCGCAGGTAGAGGTACATGAAGGCGCCCATCGCCGCGACGTGCAGGATGAGCCCCCACATGAAGGCGTCGGTGGGCGTGAGGAAGCGGTGCAGCAGCAGCTTGACCGGGTAGGCGCGCCCGGGCGCGCCGCTCATCGAGGTGACGTCGGTCGCCGGCAGGCCCGTGAGCAGGTACGGGTTCCACTGCGCGGGCCACCCGCTCGTGAGCTGGTGGTTGTAGAGCCCCGCGAAGTTGGCGTTCACCGGGTCGGTGATCAGCGTGTTCTGCGCGCGGAAGCCGGGCGGGGCGTACGCGCCCCAGGGGACGTGCTGGTAGAGGGCGTCCCCCGCAAGGAAGACCTTCCCCTGCAGCAGGTAGGGGGCGAAGAAGAGCGCGGCCGCGAGCACGACGAGCGCGAGCGGCCCCCACTGCCGGGGCCAGGTGCCGGGCGCCCTCATGTGCGCCCGGGCCGCCCCGTCGCGCCCCCCCCCGCCGGGGGCGGCGGCCCGGGGAAGACCTCGCGCGGCCGCGGGATGCTCTTGCGGAAGAGGACGGCGCGCACGCGCCGGAAGACGATCTCGAGGAGCGTGTGCATGACCGAGAGCAGGTTGCGCAGCGACAGCGCCGTGGACCGGCCGACCTTGCGGTCGTGCGAGCGGTGGTCGATCTGCGCGTAGGTCACCCCCTCGCCCAGCAGGCGGGTGATCACGTCGGCCTGGAAGCCGAAGCCGTAGGTGACCGGCGCGAAGCGCATGACGTGGTAGCGCAGGTAGATCGGCAGCGCGTTGTAGTACTTGAGCCGGTAGCCGCTGATGGCGTTGACGAGGAAGGTGAACGTCCGCGAGATCGTCTTGCGCAGCCGCGTCTTGCCCTCGACGTTCTCCTGCAGCTGGTAGGGGATGACCAGGTCCGCGGCGCCGACGTGGGAGAAGAGCGTCACCAGCGACTCGAGGCTCTCCGCGTTGTCGCCGCAGCAGAGCCGGTAGTACCTGCCGCTGCCCAGGAACGCGCCGTTGACGAAATTGGACGCCAGCCCCTGGTTCGTCGCGTTGCGGTACAGCCGGATGCTCTCCCCCGGGTGGCGCGCGATCGTCCGCTCGATGACCGCGACCGAGTCGTCCCGGGAGCAGTCGTCGATGACGATGACCTCGAAGTCGCGCCCCGCCTGGCGCAGCGCCGCCACGACGGTGTCGATCGTGTCGCCGATGAACTCGGCCTCGTTGTAGCAGGTGATGGCGACCGTGATCTCGTGCCGGTGCTGCAGCGGGTCGGTCAGCATGTTCGCCGGGGCCCTCTCCGCCGCGGCGACCGGCGCGGGTCACGCGCGGGCCGCCGGGGCTGGGGATGCCTCACATGTCGATGATGACCCGTCCCGCGCCCCCGGCGCGGATGAGGTCGAGCGCGTCGTTGATGCGCTCCAGCGGGAAGTGGTGGGTGATCAGCTCCTTGAGCTGCAGCTTCCCGCGGCGGTAGAGATTGAGGTAGCGCGGGATGTCGCGCGCGGGCTGGGTGCGGCCGCCCTCGGTGCCCTTGAGCACCTTCTCGAAGTGCAGGGGCAGCGAGTAGATCGTGATCTTCTCCTTGCCCTTGGGCACGCCGACGAGGATCGTGCGCCCGCGCGGCGAGGTCGCCTCGTAGGCCTCCTCGATGATGCGCGGCAGCCCCGTGGTCTCGACGATGACGTCCGCGCCCTCGGGACCGGCGATGCGGCGGATCTCCTCGAGGACGTTCTGCTTCTCCGAGTTGATCGTGTGCGTCGCCCCGAACCGCGCGGCCATCGCGAGCTTGGCCTCGACGCGGTCGATGGCGATGATCGGCCAGGCCGCCATCAGCGCCGCGCCCTGCACCACGTTCAGGCCGACGCCGCCGACGCCGCAGACCGCGAGCGACTCGCCGGGCTTGAGCGCGGCGTCGTTCGTGAGCACGCCCATCGCCGTCGTCACCGCGCAGCCCATCAGGGCGGCGACCTCGAATTCGATGTCGGGGGCGATCGCCGTCACCCGGTTCTCCGAGACCACCGCGCGCTCCTGGAAGGTCGTGACCCAGCCGGCGTTCACCGTCCGGTCGCCCCAGCGGTACTTCGGCGCCGCGGAGTCGATCCCCGGCCCCTTGCGCCAGTGCAGCACGACGTGGTCGCCCGGCTTGACGTGGCGCACGCCGGGGCCGATCTCCTCGACCACGCCGCCGCCCTCGTGCCCGAGCAGGTGCGGCAGGAACTTGTCGGGTCCCTTCACCGCGTCGATCTCGCCGATCTGCGCGCCGCAGATGCCGCTGCGGTGGATGCGCACCAGGACCTGGCCGCACTCGAGCCGCTCGGGCAGCGCGATGTCGGCCACGACGAGCGGCTTCTTGCTCTCGACCAGGATCGCCGCCTTCATGTGCCCGCCCCTTCGCCTACTCGAAGAAGATCAGCGAGTAGTCGCCGGTGTAGCCGGCGAGCGTGTAGAGGAACCACTCCCACTCCTCGGGGCTGTAGAAGCAGCGCCCGGTGAGCACCCAGTACATCAGGTTCACCTGCTCCTCCTCGTTGCGGAAGGACTCGGTGCAGATGTACTTGTGCTTGCGGCTGACGCGCTCGATCTCCTTGGCCGCCTTCACGACGTCGAAGGCGTGGAGGTTGTGGATGCAGTTGATCGAATAGACCAGGTCGAAGCTCTTGTCCGGGAAGGGCAGCTCGCGCATGTCCGCCTTCTTGAGGAAGGGCTTGATCTCCTCCTTGGCGTGCTCCAGGCCGTAGTCGGAGGTGTCGATCCCGTGCACCTCGAGCCCGGGCAGCTCCTGGGTGAAGTCGTACGCCAGGAAGCCCTTGCCGCAGCCGACGTCCAGGACCCGGTCGCCCGCCTTGAGGCCGTAGTGGTCGATCATGGCGCGCGCCACCTTGCGCCAGCGGCCGTCGTACTTGTAGCCGCCGTAGCCGAACTTGCGGTCCCCGTCCCAGTAGTCGTAGCCGTACTGGCGCGAGATCCGGATGGCCTCGGCCTTCGGGTACTCGTTCACGCGGGCCAGGTAGTCGCGCTTCGTGGCCTTGTGGATGACGCTCAGGAAATCAACGTATGCCATGTCCCCTCCTGACGGTGCCGGCCCGGCCGCGCTGCGCCGCCGGGGCTTCCGGGTCCAGTGTCCAAGTTGTGAAAGATATCACGGCGGGGCACCCCGATCAATCTTCCGGCGGTCGCGCGGGGCCGCCCCCGCCCGGCGGGAAGAAGCTGCGCCTGCCAAGCACCAGAAGCTTGAGCGCATCCAGGGCGTGCGCGAGCAGCACGAAGTCCCCGCGCGATCCGCTGCGATAGCGCCCCCGCGCGCAGACGAGCTGCCCGCCCCCGACCAGCCGCTGGAGTCGCACGTCGAGGACGTGGCCGGCGCCGTAGCGCTCCAGCAAGCCGGCGGTCGGCAGCTCCTGCCCCGGCGCGGCCGCCAGCTCGCGCACGAGCCGGACGTGGAGCGACGTCCGGCTGAGGTTGAGGAAGATGAAGTAGCCGAATGCGAGGCC
>DATDCY010000298.1 GCA_036524115.1 bacterium
ACGGCGGCGCCCTCGCGGACGCCGGCGGGAGTCCGCGCGCGCCAGTGCCCGCGGCGCCGCTCCAGGTGCGACACCGGCGCGTCGCAGTGCGTCTCCACGCCGAGGCGCGCCAGTTCGTGGCGCAGCACGTCGAGCACCGCCGCGGCCTGGCCGGAGCGGGGGAAGATCTTGCCCGCCTCCTCCTCGCGCGCCTCGATGCCGAGTTCCGCGAAGAAGCGCAGCGTCTCGGCGAGGCCGAACGCTGCGAGCGCCGCGCCGGCAAAGGCGGGGTTCTCGCCGTGGTAGCGTCCCGGCTCGAGGCGGGCGTTCGCCAGGTTGCAGCGGCCGTTGCCGGTCACCAGCAGCTTCTTGCCCACCCGCGGCATGCGCTCGAGCAGCGCCACGGCCGCCCCGAGCCGCGCGGCCGCGATGGCCGCGACCATCCCGGCGGCGCCGCCGCCGACGACGATCACCCCGCGGCGCGCTTCCACGGTCTCAGCGCTGCCGGGCGACGTAGAACGTCAGGACGCACCCGGCGGTGAGCAGCGCGGTCGCCACCCAGAAGAGGGGGATGTGCCAGGGCGAGCCCTGCAGCGCGACGAGGTCGAAGGTGAAGAGCACGACCCCGAGGTGCAGCAGGGAGGAGCCGGCGCGCAGCGCCAGCCCCTGGCCGGCGAAGTGCAGGCGGGCGCCGCCGAGCACGAGGACGAGGATCGCGGCCTGGAGCGTCGCCGAGAGCGCGAGCACGAGGCCGAGCCCGAAGCGCACGCCGCCGAAGGGGATCGCGACCGCGCCGGCGGCGAGCACCGTCGCGGAGTAGGCGAGCAGGGCGCGGCGCGAGAGCAGTCGCTTGGGGATGCAGAGGACGAGCCAGACGATGAGGAGGACGACGAACGGCGAGGCGAGGCGGTTCATCATCTCCTGGAACGCCGGCACCGACCAGTCCGGCGCCAGGGCGTGGGACTGGTAGCGGAACATGCCCCAGAGGGCGAGGACGCCGAAGCTCGCGAGCGTCGCCGCCGTCAGCAGCACGAGCGCGAGGTCCCAGGAGACGGGTCGCTGCGCGCGCGTCGATGTCTGCGTCTCGTTCACCGTGGCCTCCGTTGCCGGGTCGGGCCGCGATCCGGCCGCACCTGCCCGGTGGTGGCTGGGCCGCCGTGACCGCGCCCGCGGGGGCGGGACGGTGCCGTGCGGCCGCCTCGCTCCGCGCTCGACCGCAGCCTGTCCGGTCCTGCGCTCGAAACCTGTAACTCGCCCCTGCGGGGCTCAGACAACAGGTTTCGCCCCTGGCGGGGCCGCTCCGGCCCGGCCGCTGCGGTTCCCTCGCGCTCCGCTATGCGTCCGCCCGTCACCGCCCCGCCCCCGCTCTGTGACATGCCAGCCTCGTGATCAGGGCCACGGCCTGGGGGTGCCTGTGAACGGCCATAATGCGCCGGCCGCGTGCTGTGTCGGCTGAGTGTGGCCGGCGCATTGGCAGTCGAGCAGCTGATGAGTGCCCTCGCGGACTGAGGGGTGCAGGGCGAGACGGAAGTGAACAGGCACCCCCAGGCCGTGGCCCGGCACTGGAACGGCATGCTCAAGCGAGCACGTTCAACGAGCGCCGAGAGCGGTTGGCATTCCATCGTCGGTGTGCCTACTGGAACGTATGCTCGCCGGGGAAGTACCACGACATGAAGTAGGTGAAGACCAGCGAGAGGTAGCAGACGATGCCCAGCCACGCGTGGAGGAACCAGACACGGCGGCGGTGCACGTAGATGCGCGTGTGCAGGAACGCCGAGTAGAGCAGCCACATCATGATCGACGCCGCGATCTTCGGGTCCCACCACCAGTTCGGCCCCCACGCCTGCAGCGCCCAGGGATAGCCGACGAGCATGCCGACCGTCAGCAGCAGGTACCCGAGCTTCGCGTAGACGTAGGCCTCCCGCTCCTGCTCGCGCCGCGCCGAGAAGAGCATGAAGACGCACGCGGCGAACGTCACCGTCAGCAGCGCGTAGGCGGCGAAGAGCATCGGCGGGTGCACCCACATGTACGCGGCGTTGTAGTAGAAGAGCATCCGCGGGTAGAGCTTGAAGAAGAGCCCGACCTGCTGCCCCACGCTCAGGCCCCCGGCGAACCAGGGCGCGACCTCGCCGCGGAACTGCGCCAGCGGCTCCGTGAACGGCTTCGCGAACAGCACGACGCCGGCGAGGTACACGATCAGGCCGGCGTACAGCGCCGTGCGGAAGGGGCGCGCCGCGCGCCGCGCGAACGGATAGAAGAGCGCCACCGCGTAGACCAGCGCCCAGACGAAGAACTTCTCCCCCTCGATCCAGAGCGGGATGGCGTAGCGCGGCGGGCGCGCCCAGTCGACGGGCGGGAGGCTCGCGCGCCCCGCCTGGGCCATCGCCTCGAGCTGCGCGTTGAGCCAGGTCCCGACGCGCGGGTCCAGCGCCAGCGGCAGGTCGTTCCAGATGCGCCAGTGGTACCAGGCGAGCAGGCCGAACGAGGCGACGAGCGTGCCGATCACCGCGGCGAGCAGCCAGCCCTCGGTGCGGTCCGGGCCTTCAGCCGCCGCGCCGGGCCGGCGCAGCAGCAGCGGGCGCGCGGTGCGCGCCAGCAGCGTCAGGCCGGCGAGCACCGCCGCGCCGAGCAGCCACGGCCCGACCCGCTCGAGCAGGGCCGTGGCGGCCTCGAAGCGCGGCGGGAACATCGCGGCGCGGTCAGATCCGCCGGAAGGCCCCGACGCCGGGGAAGCGCGCCGCCTCGCCGAGCTGCTCCTCGATCCGCAGCAGCTGGTTGTACTTGGCGATGCGGTCCGAGCGCGAGATCGAGCCGGTCTTGATCTGGCCGGTGCCGAGCGCGACCGCCAGGTCGGCGATCGTCGCGTCCTCGGTCTCGCCGGAGCGGTGCGACATCACGGCGGTGTAGCCGGCGCGGTGCGCCATCTCGACGGCCTCGATGGTCTCGGTCAGGGTGCCGATCTGGTTGAGCTTGATGAGGATCGAGTTGCCGACCCCCTTGGCGATCCCCTCGGCGAGGATCTTCGTGTTCGTGACGAACAGGTCGTCGCCGACGAGCTGGACCCTGGCGCCGAGCGCGTCGGTGAGCGCCTTCCAGCCCTTCCAGTCCCCCTCGGCCAGGCCGTCCTCGATCGAGACGACCGGGTACTTCTTCGCGAGCGAGGCGTAGTAGGCGATCATATCGGCGGAGGTGCGCCGTGCGCTGTTCTCGGCCTTGAGCTCGTAGAGGCCGGGCTTCGTCATGAACTCGCTGGCCGCGCAGTCGAGGCCGAGGAAGAGGTCCTTCCCCGGCTTCGCGCCCGCGAGACGCGCCGCCTCGAGGATCAGCTCGAGCGCCTCCTCGTTGCTCCGGAGGCTCGGCGCGAAGCCGCCCTCGTCGCCGACCGCGGTCACGAGGCCGCGCTTCTTGAGCAGCCCCTTGAGCGAGTGGAAGACCTCCGCGCCCGTGCGCAGCGCCTCGGCGAAGCTCGCGGCGCCCGCGGGGATGATCATGAACTCCTGGATGTCGAGGTTGTTGTCGGCGTGCGCGCCGCCGTTGACGACGTTCATCATCGGCACGGGCAGCGTGCGCGCGTTGACGCCGCCGACGTACTGGTACAGCGGCAGCCCCGCCTCCTCGGCGGCGGCCTTGGCGACCGCGACCGAGACGCCGAGGATCGCGTTCGCGCCGAGCTTCTTCTTGGTCTCGGTGCCGTCGAGGCGGATCAGCGTCCCGTCGACGTAGGCCTGGTCGTGCGCCTCGAGGCCGACGATCTCGGGGCCGAGCACGCCGTTGACGTTGTCGACGGCCTTGCGCACGCCCTTGCCGCCGTAGCGCTTCTTGTCGCCGTCGCGCAGCTCCAGGGCCTCGCGCGTGCCGGTGGAGGCGCCGGAGGGCACGGCGAAGCGCCCCCACGCGCCGCTCTCGAGGGCGACCTCCACCTCGACGGTGGGGTTGCCACGGGAATCGAGGATCTCACGGGCCAGGACGTCGACGATCTCGGACATGGCGCACTCCCTCCGGTTGTGGCTCACGCGGACCTGCGGTACCGGGGGAAGGTACCACAGATCGCGCCCCCCGGGGGAGGTGCGCCCGGCCGCGCCACCTGAGCGAGTCCTTCTCCGGCCGGCGCTCGCCCGGTCGCGATTCCACGTATAATTCCCGGATGACGAAAAAGCGCGAGCGCCTCTACCTCATCGACGGGAACTCCTACGTCTACCGGGCGTTCCACGCCATCCGGCACCTCGCCAACTCGAAGGGCTTCCCGACGAACGCCGTGTACGGCTTCACGGCGATGCTCATGAAGATCGTGCGCGAGGAGAAGCCGGACTACCTGGCGGTGGCCTTCGACTCCAAGGGGCCGACGACGCGGCACACGTACTACCCGCAGTACAAGGCGACGCGGCCGCCGATGCCGGAGGGGCTGGTGCCGCAGGTGCCGATCATCTGGGACCTGGTGCGCGCCTTCCGCATCCCGGTGCTCCAGCAGCAGGGGATCGAGGCGGACGACCTGCTCGCGGCGGCGACGCGCGAGGGCCTCGGCCACCACCTCGACGTCGTGCTCGTCAGCGGCGACAAGGACCTGCTGCAGCTGGTCTCGCCGCACGTCAGCGTGCTCGACACGATGAAGGAGCAGCGCTGGACGCCGGAGCAGGTCGAGAAGCGCTACGGCATCCCGCCCGGGGAGCTGGTCGAGATGATGGCGCTCATGGGGGACGCGACCGACAACGTCCCCGGCGTGCGCGGCGTCGGCGAGAAGACCGCGCTCGAGCTGGTGAAGCAGTTCGGCACGCTGGAGGAGCTGTACGCGCGCCTCGGCGAGGTCAAGGGGGAGGCGCGAAAGAAGGTGCTCGAGGCCGGGCGGGACGGCGCCTTCCTCTCGCGGCGGCTCGTCACGCTCGACCCGGACGTGGCGGTCACGATCGACCTGGAGGCGTTGCGCCCGCGCGAGCCGGACGCCGCGGCGGCGCTGGCGATCTTCCGGGAGATGGAGTTCGCGAAGTTCGTCCGCGAGCTGACGCCCCC
>DATDCY010000299.1 GCA_036524115.1 bacterium
CAGCGTCCTGCTCGGCGCGGTGGCGACGGCCGCGGCGGCGGCGTTCGCGGCGGGGCACCGCGAGCGCCTGGATCTGCGCGACGAGATCCGCGGGCACGAGCTGCTGCGCAGCGAGGCCGAGGGGCTGAGCGCGCGCGGCGATGACCGCCGGCAGGCGCAGGTGCGCAACCTCACGCCGGAGGGGCGGCAGGCCAGCAGCATGAGCGCCGTCGTCGAGATGGACGAGAACCTCGACCGCGTCCTCGGGCTGGCGTCCCTGGCGCTGGGCGCGCGCAGCGTGGTCCTGTTCCTGCTGGCCGGCGCCGGCGAGCGTCTCGTGCTGCGGCGCGCGCACCCGGAGGACGCGCGCCGGGACCGCGGGGACGGATCGTCGCGCCAGGCGGGCCAGCCGGTGAACCGGGCCGTGGAGCTGCGCCGCGGCGAGGGGATCGTCGGCCAGGTCGCCCAGACGCGCCGCCCCGCGCTCTTCACGAACCTGCCGGCGGGGTCGCTGCAGCCGCCGCTCTACACGGACGGCACGCCGTCGCCGTCGGTCGTCGCCGTCCCCGTCAGCGAGGCGGGCGTGCTGCGGGGCGTGCTCTTGGCCGACGCCGCGGAGCCGGGGGCCTTCGCCCGCGAGCACGAGCGGCTGCTGGCCGGCTTCGCGGGGGAGATCGGCGTGCTTTTCGAGAGCGCGGGCGTCGCGGCCGGACGCATCCGGCGCGGCGACCGCTTCGAGACCTTCGCCGCGATCAGCCAGAAGCTCTCGGCGACGCTGAAGATCGACGAGATGCTCGGGGTGATGTCCGACCTGACGATGCAGCTGGTCCCGGCGGACCGCTGCGCGCTGTTCACGGTCGACCGGGAACGGCGCGAGCTGGTCCTGCGCGAGCAGCGGCACTTCCTCGCCGAGGAGCGCCCCGAGGTGGCCATCCCCCTCTCGGGGCGGATGATCCCGGTCTACGTCGCCACGCACGGCCGCGCCGTGCTCTTCACCGACCTCAAGGAGAGCCACCGCGGGGTCGAGGTCGTCCCCGGGGCGCCCGGGCAGGAGCGGATCCGCTCGCTGCTCGCCCTGCCGCTGCGCCATCCCAAGGGGCTGCTCGGCGTCTGGGTGCTCGCGGCCGACCGCCCGGGCAGCTTCGACGCCGAGCACCTCGACGTGCTCTCGGCCGTCGCCGCACAGGCCGCGACCCTGATCGCCAACGCCCAGCTCCACCAGACCGTGGAGCGTCTCGCGGTGACGGACGGGCTGACCGGTCTCTACAATCACCGGCGCTTCCAGGAGCGGCTCCAGGAGGAGATCGAGCGCGGCGACCGCAGCCGCGAGGCCGTGTCGCTGCTGCTGCTCGACATCGACCACTTCAAGCGGGTCAACGACACGCACGGGCACCCCTTCGGCGACACCGTCCTCAAGGCGCTCTCGGCGGAGCTCGGCCGGCTGGCGCGGCGGGTGGACTTCGTGGCGCGCTACGGCGGCGAGGAGTTCGCCGTGATCCTCGTCGGCACCGACCGGCGCGGCTGCCGCGCCACCGCCCAGCGCGTGCTCAAGGCCGTGCGCGCGCTGCGCGTCCCGGGCCCCTCGGGCGACTTTCGCTTCACCGTGAGCATCGGCGCGGCGACCTGCCCCGACGACGCGCGCCGGCGCGAGGATCTTGTGCGCTGCGCCGACCGCGCGCTGTACGCCGCCAAGGCGGGCGGGCGCGACCGCGCGGCCATGTTCCCCGAGGTGGACGAGGGGGTGCCGGCCCGGTGAACGTCACCGCCGTCCGCATCTTCCCCTTCGAGACGCGCGAGGCGGGCGGGCGCACCCTCGCCTACGCCGAGATCGAGATCGACGACGCGCTGCTCGTGCGCGGACTCCGCGTGGTGGAGTCGGAGAGCCGCGGACTCTTCGTCGGCTTCCCGGCCCAGCGCGTCCGCCGCGAGCGGCTGGTGGAGCTGGTCGTGCCGCTGACCCGCGAGGCGCGCCGCGCCGTGCGCGAGGCGGTCATCGCCGAGTACAAGCGCGTCACCGGCTGGCAGCCGGCCGCGCGTCCGCCGGCGGGGCACCCGGACGGGGCCTGAGGCCGCGGCGGGCTCGGCGGGCGCCCCGCCGGCCACCACGCACTTTGCACCCGGACCGCCCGGGGCGTATCTTGTCCGGTATCGGAGGATCCTGGAGGTGGCCCCCGTGCGCGTCGTGTCCTCGAGTGCCGCCGTGGCCCTCGCCCTGTGCCTCGCGGCGCTCGCCGTCCTCGGGCGCGGCCGGTCCGCCCCGGCGATGACGGACGGCGAGCGCTTCGCGGCGCTGCGCGAGGAGATGGTCGCCCGGCAGATCGCCGCGCGCGACGTCCGCGACCCGCGCGTGCTCGCCGCGATGCGCGCGGTGCCGCGCCACCGCTTCGTGCCGCCGGAACTCGCCGCCGAGGCCTACGAGGACCACCCCCTGCCGATCGGCGAGGGGCAGACGATCTCGCAGCCCTACATCGTGGCGCTGATGACCGAACTGCTGGCGCTGCGCGGCGGCGAGCGCGTGCTCGAGGTGGGCACGGGCTCCGGCTACCAGGCTGCGGTGCTCGCGGAGCTCGCCGGCGAGGTCTACTCGATCGAGATCCTCGCGCCGCTCGCCCAGCGGGCGGCCGCGACGCTCGCCGGGCTCGGCTACGGCCGGGTCCGGGTGCGCACCGGCGACGGCTACCTCGGGTGGCCGGAGGCGGCGCCGTTCGACGCGATCGTCGTCACCGCCGCGCCCGACCACGTGCCGCAGCCGCTCATCGACCAGCTGAAGATCGGCGGCCGCCTCGTCCTTCCCGTCGGCTCGTACTACCAGGAGCTGGTCGTCTGCACGAAGACGGAGGCCGGGCTCCAGCGGCGCAGCGTCGTCCCCGTGCGCTTCGTGCCGATGACGGGCGAGGGCGTGCGTCGGCGCGGGCGCTAGGGCCCGCCGCGGCGGCGCACCGCGGCTATTTCTGCAGGATGAGCGAGAAGAAGGCGCGGAACGCGGCGTGGTGGCCCGCCTCGTCGCCTTCGGCGTAGCCGGCCACGCCCCAGCGCACCGTCGGGGCGCCCGCCGCGGGGGCGGCGACCTCCGCCGGCGCCCGCAGCCCCGGGCCGGCGACCAGGAACGGCAGCCGCAGCACGGTGTCGCAGGTGACGCCGAACGGCGGCAGCGGCGGGTAGGCGGTCGTCAGGGCGATCCCGCCCACGGCGCCCGTGGCGAGCGACTCCCAGAGCGGGCGGTAGCCGCGGCCGCCGGGCAGCGCGTAGAGCACGAGCGCGGTGCCCTCGAGCACCTGGAGCGTGCCCACCGGCCCCAGCGGCGCGGCGTCGCCCTGCCCGAAGACGACCGAGGCGTCGATGCGGAACTCCTTGAGGCGCGAGAGCCCCTCGAGGAAGCGGCGCAGCAGCCGGCCGTTGTCGGCGACGAGCAGCACCTTGCCGCTCCAGGAGCGCTGGCCTTCCTCCCGGCCGACGCCGAGCTCGTAGCTGAGCTTGAGCGCCTCCTCGAGCGAGAGCAGCGGCTTGACGGCGCCCTCCTCGCGGGCCTCGGCCACGGCGACGACGGCGACGATCCGGCGCTCCACGAGCGCCTGCAGGGTCGAGCACAGCTCGAGGTCCAGCAGCGCGCTCTGGTTGAGCACGTCGTCGAGGCTCGTGAAGTACTCGAGGAGCTTGAGCACCTCGCGCGTGGCCGGCCGCAGGCGCTCCGGCGGCCCCTCGAAGCGCCGCACCAGCTCGAGGCGTGTGCCCGGCGGGGCGAGCGTGGCGCGCAGCCGCCGGACCTCGTCGAGCTGGCGCAGGCCCTCGAGGATCAGGTTCTCCCCGGGCCGGCGGATGAGCTGGCGCACCCCGACCGGCTGCGGGCGGAACTCGAACTTCCCGCCCTCCCACTCGAGCGTGCGGTAGAACGCCTTCTCGCCGCGGAAACGGCCGACCTCGGCGTCGATGACCTCGCCCTCGCTCAGAAAGAGCGTGCCGCGGCGCCCGTCGAGCTCCAGCTCGAGCAGTCCGGAGCGCCGGTTCATCCGCAGCACCTGGAGCAGGTCCATGAGGCTGATCTCGGTCAGCGTCCCGAGCAGCCGCTGCTGGTCGTCCGCGGCGGGGCGCGCCGTGCGCCCGCGCGTGAGGATGGCGTTGACGCGGGCGAGGAACTCCTCCTCGCGGATCGGCTTCTTGAGGAACTCGTCGACCGGGCGCAGGTACTTGCCGAGGTCGGCGGCCGTCGTCTCGCGGCTCGTGAGGAAGACGAACGGGACCTCGCGGGTGAGCGGGTTGGTGCGCAGCAGCTGGCAGAGCTTGAAGCCGTCGAGCAGCGGCATCTCGGTCGCGGTCACGATCAGCTGCGGGGGCGCCGCGAGCGCCTTGTTGATCGCGAGCGCGCCGTCGGTGGCGACGACGACGTCCAGGCCGGCGCGCCGCAGGATCGCCTCGGTCTCCCCGAGGACGGCCAGGTCGCTCTCGACGACGAGGACGGTGGCGGCCGGCGGCATCTTCAGCCGACCCTCTGCTGGAGCAGGTAGCGCTCCTGGAGCTTGCTCACCAGCTCCTGGGCGAGGAAGGGGTCGGCGCTGTGGAAGACGCGCCAGGCGTCCGCCCCGTCCGGGCGGCAGAGGCAGGCGTAGTAGCTGTACTCGGTGACGCAGATCAGGAAGCGGTTGGCGGCGATCTGCTCGTCGGTGAGGTACACCGGCGTGATCTCGGGGTGGCTCCAGCCCCCCGGCCCGCGCGCGCCGAGGCAGAAGACCGACGTCCGCGAGCCGGCGAGGCGCGAGAAGCCGGAATACGAGAAGGTCCCGGAATCCACGCTCTGCACGCCGAGGTAGACGAGGCCGCGCGTGCCGCCGAGGCGGCCGATCTCCTCGAGGAAGAGGTTGCGCACCTGGTCGATCTCGCCGCCCGTGAGGGTCAGCCAGTCGCCGACGGGCGGCGGCTCGGGCGTCTCGCCCAGGGCGAGCAGGTGGGCGAAGGCGTTCCAGAAGGAGCGCTCGTCGAGATTGAGGCGGCGCACGAGGCTCGCGCGGTCCTGGGCGAGCCGCTCGCGGGCCCGGCGCAGGATGGCCACGAGCTGCTCGCCGTCGCGGGGGTAGCTGGCCGCGCCCATCACGACCCGGGGCCGCAGCTCCCGCGTCAGGTCGACGGAGAAGACCGTGCCGCGCAGCGCCGCGCGCAGCCGCTTCATGAACATCAGCGAGCCGTAGTAGTCGGTCTCGGCCACGATCACCGCGAACAGTCCCTCCTCGAGCATCGAGACCACGTCGGTCTCGCGCGCGATCTCGAGGACCTTTGCCGCGAACTCCTTGAGCATCTGGCGCGCCTGGGACTCCTTGAGGGCCGCCTTGACCGCGCCGTAGTTGTCGAGCTGGATGACGACGGCCGAGAAGCTGCGCCCGTAGCGGTGCGCGATATTGACCTCCTTCTCGCCGGCCTGGTGGAAGTAGACGGGCGAGTACGTGGCGGTCACCGGGTCGAGCACGTCGCGGGCGGCCTCCAGGGCGAAGCTGCGGGCGTTCTCGAGCGCGAGCGCGCCGCTCTCGGCGATGGCGCGCGCGACGGCGACCTGGTGCTCGCGGTGCGGTGCGTCGTCGCGTCGCGGGCCGAGGACCGCCATCCCGCGGACCCGCTCGCCCACCCGCAGCGGGAGCCGGAAGCGGTGTCCGCCGCCGGCCGACCCCTCGGGGTGCTGGCCGCCGTCGCGGTCTTCGAGGACCGCCCGCCCGCGGAAGAACTGCTCGCGCAGCGCCGGGGTGGCGAAGCCCGCCTCCGGCCGCTCCAGGCGCACGTCGTGGATGCCGCGCCGCGCCGCGAAGACGAAGGTGTCGTCCTCCTCGCGGTGGAAGAAGAGCGCCGCCCAGGCCGCGCCGGTCTCGCCGGCGAGCAGGTCGAGGAAGTGGTCGATCACCCGGTCGGTGTCGAGCATCGCGAGCAGCTCCAGCCCGCGCCGGTGCACGCGCAGCTGCTCCGCGAAGAGGACGTTCTCCCCCGCCAGCCGCGAGCGCTCGCGGTCCAGCGTCTGGCGCTCGATGAGCGTGCGCAGCAGCAGGAGCAGCTCGTCGCCGTCCACCGGCTTGGTCAGGTAGTCCGCCGCCCCGCGCTTGAGCGCCTCGACGGCCTTGCGCAGCGACTGCATGCTCGTGATCATCACGACGTCCTGGCGCGGGTTGGCCGAGCGCACCGCCTCGAGGAGGGCGAGGCCGTCCTCGGCGCCGAGGACCATGTCCGAGATCACGACCTCGCAGGGCTGCTCGCGGTAGAGGCGCAGCCCCTCGGCGACGCTCTCGGCGTGGGCGACCTGGTAGCCCTCGCGCGTCAGGAGCTGCTCGTAGAAGGAGGCGTAGAAGGCATCCTTCTCGACGACGAGTATCGTCCCCCTCGACACGTCCCTTCCACCCTCCGGCCCGGCGCCGACAACCGCCGCACGACCATAGCACACGGGCGCGGGGGCCGAAAAGGCACCGCCGCCGGGCCGCCGGCCGCGTCCGCGCCGGTTGCGCTGCGGCCGTCGGGGCACTACAATTCCGCGATTGCCATGGGACAGGAGCAGCGACGGCACCCGGCCTACCTGCGCCCCGGCGGCCGCTACTGGCGCGCCGTGGCGGCGCTGGCCTTCTTTCAGGCACTCTGCTGGGGCGGCGCGGCCGCGCTGGCTTGGCTGATCATCTCGCCGGAGCTGGCCAAGGACTACTTCTCGGCGCACCACACCGTCAAGGCCGCGTCGCGGCTGGTGGTGCCCGGGCTGGCCGTCGCCGCGGGGGCCGGCCTCGCCGTCGCCGTCCTCGGCAGCGCGCTGAGCATCTGGAGCTACTCGCGGCGGCTCTTCGCCTCGCTCCGACCCGTTGACGACCTCCTCCACGAGGTCGGCGCCGGCAGGGTCCCCGCCCCCGGCGCCGGCGGCGGGAGCACGGGTGCCGCCGCCGAGGCGGTCGCGACCCTCGAGCCGCTGCGCGCGCACGTGCAGCAGCTCCAGGCCCAGGTGCGCGACCTGCAGAAGCTCTCGCTCGACCTGAACTACCGCTCCAGCGGCGGCGAAGTGACGCTGAAGGACCTGCGCGAGCTGGCGGCGCGCCTCGACGCCCTCGCCAGCGGCCTCGGCCGCAGCGCGGGGTGGTTCGAATCGTGAGGCGCGTCCCGGCGCCCGATCGGACGGCCCGGGAGATGCCGCGCAGGCTCGTGAGGCCCGCCGCGGGGTCCGCCCGCGCGGCAGCGATCGCCAGCGTCCTGGCGACTCTGCTTGCCGCTCCGGGCGCCGGCGGCGCAGGCGTCGCGCCGGCGGACCCGCACGTCTTCATGCGGGACCCGGCGCGCTGCACCGACTGCCACGAGACGGCGCCGCAGCGGGGCCGCGACGACCACCTCTCGGTGACCTTCAAGGACACGATCGTCAACCTCTGCAGCACCTGCCACCAGGACGAGCACCACCGCGAGGAGCACCCGGTGGAGATCCGCCCGGAAGGCGCCGTACCCGACGACCTGCACCTGGACAGCACGTACACCGTCACCTGCGCGACCTGCCACGACCCGCACGGTCCGGCCGAGGCGGACCGGCCGTACCTGCCGCAGACCCTGCTCGAGCGGGTCGCCACGCTCGCGCGCCCGGGACGGCGCTACCCGACGCGGTTCCTGCGCCGCTCGAACGCCTACGGCGAGTTGTGCTTGGCCTGCCACCCGGCGGGGCCCGTCACGGCGGACGGCGAGTCGCTGCGCTCGGGCGCGCCCGTCTTTGCGGACTACGTCGGCTCCGCGAAGTGCGCCGAGTGCCACCGCGCGATCTTCGAGCAGTGGCGGCTCACGCTGCACGCGACCAACTTCCGTGACGCGACGAAGGACCCGAAGGCCATCCGCGGCGTCTTCACCGACGGCGACACCCAGCCCTTCCCGAAGGGGCAGGTGCTGCGCTCGGTCGGCGAGCACTGGACGCAGCGCTACCTGGTGCAGGGCAAGAAGGAGCTGATGGTTGTGCCCGACACCTGGTCGATCCAGACGGGCGCCTGGGTGCGGGAGGGCTCGTTCAACCGCCCGTGGCTCAAGTACTGCGCCGGGTGCCACGTCACGGGGCTCAACCCGTTCGACGGCAGCTCCTTCGAGCTGGGCACCGGCTGCGAGGGGTGCCACGGGCCGGGCCGGCGCCACGCCGAGAGCACCGACCAGACGGAGATCGTCAACCCGGGCGTCCTCGTCGAGACGCGGCGCGACATGATCTGCGAGTCCTGCCACACCGCGGGCCACGACCGCAGCGGCAATTTCCGCTACCCGGTGGGGTACCGCCCCGGCGAGGACCTGATGCGCTACTACCGCGGCCTCGTCCCCAAGCCGGGACAGGACGTCTCGAACTACACGGGCGACAACACGTACGAGGACCGGCACCGGCAGTTCCTCTACGCGATCTCGCGCATGAACATCCTGACCGGGGCGACCTGCGACGTCTGCTCCGTGGGCCGCCAGCCCACGGCGGACCAGGAGGGGAAGAACCCGGAGTACCGCCTGTCGCCGGACGAGATGTGCGGCACCTGCCACCTCGAGATCAAGAAGGACCAGCGGGCGCACGCCGACCACGCGCCGGAGGCGGCCGGCTGCATCGACTGCCACGTGCCCGCGCTGGACGCGACGCGCACGCGCTACAGCATCCACGACCACAAGTTCCAGTTCGGCCCGCCGAAGCCCGAGCACATCGCCGGGGGCGACCCCTGCCAGGGGTGCCACGAGCGGCGGCGGGTGAAGGCGAAGGGCCCGGGCAAGGCGCTCGCCAGGCACTGACGGCCCGGGGCGGCGCGATTGATCGCGTCCGGCCCCCGGTGTATATAGGGCGCACGCAAGGAGGGACGGCGACGATGATCGGGGCGGCGGTGATCACGGCCAGCGACCGCTCGTCGCGCGGCGAGCGCACGGACGCGAGCGGTCCGGCGCTGGCCGCGCTGCTCGGGCGCATCCCGGCGCGCCTGGCAGGGATGTGCGTCGTGCCCGACACGGTGCGCGACATCCGCGACGCGCTGCGCTCGTTCCTGCGCGACCCGGCGGTCGCGCTCATCGTCACCACGGGGGGCACCGGCGTCACGCCGCGGGACGTGACGCCCGAGGCGGTGGCCCCGCTCATCGAGCGCGACCTGCCCGGCCTCGCGCTGGCGCTGCGCTGGGGGAGCTACCGCCATACGCCGTTCGCGCTGGTATCGCGGGCCGTGGCGGGCTTCAACGGCGAGCGCCTGATCGTCACGCTGCCGGGGAGCCCGCGGGCGGTGGACGAGTGCTTCGAGATCCTGCTGCCGGTTTTCCGGCGGCTCTTTGGCGACAACGCGGCCCCCGCGCCCCGCGCGGCCGGGGGCGGGGAAGGGGACGCCCGGAGCTCCCGACGGAGAGAGAGATGGCGCTGATCGACTTCCACGACATGGACGAGCTGAAGAACCGCAACGAGGAGCTGGTCTGGGCGGCGGTCGAGGCGCTGCTGGCGGCGGACCCGAAGCTGTGCCGCTGCCGCGACTGCATCCTCGACACCGCAGCGCTCGCCCTCAACCGCCTCGCGCCGCGCTACCAGGTCTACTCCTTCCACGACAACCACCCCGGCGACGACGCGTCGATCGAGGGCCAGGTGCGGGAGGCGGTGGCGGCGGCGTCAGCGCAGGTCGCCAAGCGCCCCCACCACTTCTAGCCGGACGCCGATAAGGGCCCGTCTGCGGCGTTGGACTCCTCCCGCCTCCCTGCGGCGGGCACCAGCCCGCCTCAGTCGCCGGATCGTCGTCCGCCTTGCATCCGGACCCTTCTCGGCGCCCGGCTGTGTCGCCCGTCGGGCGAAAGGCCCGGTGTCCTTGAAGATCGTTCCTAAGGAACCGGCGGTTTCGGAGGAGCGCCGGCGCGGCGCCTGAAGTAGCGCTGCGCGTGCGGGGCGAGCTGCTTCAAGTACGGCTCGTAGGCGAAGGTCGGGCTGTTCTCGCTCGTGTGGCAGCGGCGACAGATCGCCTCGGAGACGCCGGCGCGGATCCGCCCCCTGCCGCGGTGCTCGCGGCCGAAGCCGTGGCAGGCCTCGCACTGGACGTTGGCGAGGTCCACGCCGCCGCGCCGGCCCGGGAGATAGCCGCCGGGCTCGCCGAAGGCCGTGACGTGGCAGCGCACGCACTCCGGGTTGAGATCCTGCTTCTTGCGCACGAGCGCCGCCATCGCGCGGGCGTGCCCGCTGGCCGACCATTCGCGCAGCTGGTCGGGGTGGCACGTCCCGCAGGCCGGGGCGCCGACGTACGGCGGCTCGGCGGGCAGCGGCGCCGGGGGGGGAGCAGCCGCCTGCTCCGCGAGGTTGCGCGCGCGCAGCTGCTCCCGGTGGCGCTCAAGCAGCGCCGCGAGCCCCGGGTCGTCCGGGATGGAGGCGTCGAGCTGCACCAGTTCCCAGGCGTAGACACGGGTGGCGGCGCCCTTGGCGTTGGCGCGCTCGATCCACGGGCCGCTTGCCCCGGGCGCGACCTCCACCTCGAGCCGGCCGAGCCGCATCCCCTTGGCGCCGGAGTGCAGGATGAGCGTCGATCCCTGGATGCGGGGGACCGGCGTGAGCGCGCGGGTGTGGCCGCCGAGGATGACGTCGATCCCCGGCACCTCGCGGGCGAGCCGCTCGTCCTCCTCGAGGCCGAGCTGCGAGAGGGCGATCACGAGGCGGCACGTCGGCCGCAGCTCCGCGACGGCACGCCGCGCGGCCGCGAAGGGGTCCTGGACGGTCGGGGCCGGCCCCGGCCGCCGGGCCAGCGTCGGCGGCGCCGGGCCCGTGACCCCGAAGATGCCGACGCGCTGGCCGCCGATCTCCTTGACGACCCAGCCCGGGAACAGCGGCTTCCCCGCCGCGTCGACGACATTGGCCGAGACCAGCGGCACCCCGGCGCCGGATGCGGTGCGAGCGAGCAGCTCGGGCGGCAGCAGCAGGTCGGCGCGCCCGACGTTCACCGCGTCCGTGCCGATGGCGCCGAGCCCCGTGAGCATCGAGGAGGCGGTCAGCTCGACGAGCGGGACGTTCGCCGCGTCCTCGAGGTGCCTGAGGAAGCCGTCGCCGGTGTCGAGCACCAGCAGCGGCGTGCCGGCGCGGCGCTCGCGCGCGATCCAGGCGGCGCGCCTGGGCAGACCGCCCAGGAGGCTGGAGCTTCAGCCGCAGGGCTCGAGGTAGCCGCTGACATCCCCGGTGAACGCGACGGTCAGGCGCAGCGGTCCCGCCGCGCCCGCGGGCCTCGCGGTCGTCGCGACCATGGCCGCGGCGAGCAGCAGCGCAACCGCCAGGCCCTTTGCCGTCGGCCCGGGCGCGCGTCTCACCCTCCGCCCTCCGTCTCGGCGCGCTGCGCCGGGGGGCGCAGGCCCAGCCGCTCCATCACCAGCTTGAGGTCTTTCCAGGCGGTCACCTTCTCGCCCGGGGAGCGCAGCAGGTACGAGGGGTGGAATGTCGGCAGCAGCGGCACGCCGCGGTACTCGAAGAAGCGGCCGCGCAGACGGCCGATCGGTTCCTTCGAGCCGAGCAGGGCCTGGGCGGAGAACTTCCCGAGCGAGCAGATGACTTCAGGGCGGACCAGCGCGATCTGGGCGTGCAGGAAGGGGAGACAGACGGCAACCTCGTTTGGCTCCGGGTCGCGGTTGCCGGGCGGTCGGCACTTGAGGACGTTGGCGATGAAGACCTCCCCGCGCGCCAGCCCCATGCCCGCGATCATCTTGTCGAGGAGCTGGCCGGCCCTGCCGACGAACGGCCGCCCCTGGGCGTCCTCGTCCGCCCCGGGCGCTTCGCCGACGAACATCAGGCGGGCGCGCGGGGCTCCTTCGCCGGGGACCGAGTGCGTGCGCCTGGCGTGCAGCCCGCACCGCGTGCAGGCCGCGGCCGCGGCCGCGACGGCCTCGAGCGT
>DATDCY010000300.1 GCA_036524115.1 bacterium
GAGCGGGTCGCGGCCGTCGTCTCCCGGGGCGGGCGCCCGGACCTCGCGGGCGGGGCACTGGCGCGCGTGACCGCGCCGACGCTGCTGATCGTCGGCGGCGAGGACCACGTCGTCATCGGCATGAACCGCGCCGCGTACGAGCGCCTCGCCGGCGAGAAGGAGCTGGTCATCGTGCCCGGGGCGACGCACCTGTTCGAGGAGCCGGGCGCGCTCGAGGAAGTCGCCCGCCTCGCGGCGGCGTGGTTCGTCCGGCACCTCGCCGCGCGGGGCGCGGCGGCGTGAGCGCCGGGGCGAAAGGAGGGGACATCGTGGGGAAGATCCAGGTGCTGTCGCGCAGCGAAGAGGCCTTCGCCGACCGCCGGGAGGCCGGCCGGCTGCTCGGCGCCGCGCTCGAGCGCTTCCGCGCGCAGCGACCCGTCGTGCTCGGCATCCCCCGCGGCGGCGTGGTCGTGGCCGCCGAGGTCGCCGACCACCTGGGCGCCGAGCTGGACATCGTGCTCTCGCGCAAGATCGGCGCCCCGGGCAACCCGGAGCTGGCCATCGGCGCGATCGCCGAGGACGGGCACCCGTTCCTCGACGACGCGATCGCCGCGCGCCTCGGCGTCTCCCGGGGATACATCGAGCGGGAGGAGCGTCATCAACTCGGAGAGATCGCGCGGCGGGTCGAGGTCTTCCGCAAGGTGCGTCCGCGGATTCCGCTGGCGGGCCGCGTCGTGATCGTCGTCGACGACGGGCTGGCCACCGGCGCGACGATGCAGGCCGCCCTGTGGGCGGTGCGCCGCGACCGTCCCGGCTCGGCGATCGTGGCGGTGCCGGTCGCCGCCGAGGACACGATCGAGCGCATCGCGAAGAGCGCCGACGAGCTGCTCTGCCTGCGTGCGCCGTGGGACTTCGGCGCGGTCGGCCGGTTCTACGACCGGTTCGACCAGGTCGAGGACGACGAGGTTCTGGCGATCCTCGAGCGCCACCGCGCGGCGAAGGGGGTCGGCGCGTGAGGCCGGGCGCCGTCCGGGAGGCGGACGTGGTCGTCGCCAGCTGCCGCGCGGCCGCCGCGTTCGCGACGGGCCTGCGCCGCGCCAGCGCCCGTCTGCCGAAGGCCCGTGGCCGCGCGCGCTTCATCGACGGGGTCGACTACTCCTTCCCCGACGGCGAGGTCGGGGCGCGCCTCGACGCCGGTGTGGACGGCTGCGACGTCTTCCTGCTGCAGTCGCTCGTCAGCCCCGGCGCCGCGGGCGGGGTGCAGGAGCAGGCGCTGGCGCTGCTGGTCGCCGCGCGCGCGTGCCGCGAGTGGGGGGCGGCGCGGGTCACCGCCGTCACGCCGTACCTGGCCTACGCGCGGCAGGACAAGCCCACGGCGGGCGCCCGCGAGCCGACGACCGCGAGGCTCTTCGCGGACCTGGCCGCGGCCGCCGGCATCGACCGGCTCGTGACCTGGCACCCCCACTGCGCGCAGGTCCACGGGTTCTTCGCGCCGCTGCCGGTGGTCGCCCCCGATCCCCTGGACGACTTCGTCCACGCGTTCGCGCGCTTTCGCGGCCGCGGCGACGCGATCGCCGTCGCCCCCGACGCGGGCGCGGCGCCGCTCGTCGGGCGCTTCGCCCGCGCGCTGGGCCTGCGCAGCGCCGTCGCGATGAAGCGCCGGCCCGAGCGCGGCCGGGCGGAGATCACCGAGATCGCCGGCAACTTCACGGGCGCGCGGGTCGCCATCGTGCTCGACGACATGATCAGCTCGGGGTCGACGCTCCGCGAAGTGGCGCGGGCGCTCGCGGCGAAGACGTGGGTCGAGGAGATCCGCGTCGCGGTCTCGCACAACCTCTGCCTGCGCGAGGCACGCGAGACGCTGGAGGAGCTTTACCACAGGGGGCGTCTGGCCGCCGTCTCGGCCACGGACAGCATTCCCCAGACGGAGGAGTTCACCCGGCTGTCGTTCTTCGAGGTGCGGCCGCTCGCGCCGCGCTTCGCGGCGCTGGTGCTGGCCTCAGTCCTTCTTCCTTGAGCGCTCCAGGCCCGCCTTGAGCAGCTCGCCGAAGGTCCCCATCGAGGCGGGCGGCCGGTTGACGTAGGCCGCGGCCTCGGCCTCCGCGGCCTTGAGCGACGCGGGCGAGAGGGAGACCCGTCGCTGGGCCGGGTCGATCTCGTCCACCGTCACCGCCAGTTGCTGGCCTTCCTTGAGCACCTCGCGGGGGTGGTTGATGCGCCGCCCCTCGCCGAGCTTCGAGATGTGCACGAGGCCGTCGATCCCCTCCTCGAGCGTGACGAAGGCGCCGAAGGTCGTCAGGCGCGCCACCGTGCCCGTGTGCGTCGAGCCGGGAACGTACTTCGCGCCGGCCTTCTCCCAGGGGTCGGCGAGGCGGGCGCGCAGGCTGAAGGTGAAGCGCTCGCGCTCCCAGTCCAGGCCCTTGATCGCGACCTCGACCTCCTGCCCGATCTTGAGCAGCTGGCCGATGTCGCCGGTGCGCCCCCAGCCGGCCTCGGAGACCGGCAGCAGCCCCTCGATGCCGCCGATGTCGATGAACGCGCCGAACTCGCGCAGTCCCGTCACCGTCCCCTTGACGACCATGCCCTCGCGCAGGGTCCGGCGCAGGGTCTCGCGCTGGCGGCGCCGCTCTTCCTCCAGGATCGCGCGATGCGAGACGACGATCGAGCGCCCCTTGTCGCGGAACTCCGTGATCCTGAACTCGAGCGTGCGGCCGACCGCCTCCTGGGGGTTGTCCTGCCGGCGCAGCCCCAGCTGCGAGAAGGGGCAGAACGCGCGCGCGCCGCCCGCCAGCCTGACGTCGAAGCCGCCCTTGATCTCCGCCTCGAGCCGCCCCTCGACGGGGATGCCGGCCTGCCACGCCTGCTCGAGCTGGGCGGTGCCCGAGCCGGCGCCGCCGACGCGCGTCGTGAAGCGCAACTCGCCGTCCTCGCTGCCGAGGTAGTAGACGTGCAGCGTCTCACCGGCGGCGACCGTCGGGCGGCCGTCCGCATCCAGCAGTTCCTTGACGTCGAGGACGCCTTCGCCCTTCTGGCCGACGTCGAGGAAGACCCACTCGGCGCCGACCTTCAGGACCTTCGCCGCCACCCGCCGCCCCGGCTCGAGCGCGGCCGGGCGGGCGAGGCTCTGCTCGAGGAGCGTCGCGAAGTCCTCCTCGGGTTCCTGCTGGCCTTCCCGGTCGTCCGTCTGGTCGTCAGCGTCAGTCATGGCCGCACATGAAACCGCCCTTTCTCCTCTTTGTCAAAGGACGCGGGCGGATCGCCGGAGCCGCTAGCGCCAGTCACGGCCGCGGGGCGGGCGCCGGAAGCCGCCGCCGCGACGGTCGAAGTCGTCGTGGTCGCGGTCCCAGCGGCGGTCGAAGCGGCGATCGAAGCGCAGCCCGAAGCCGCCGCCCCACCAGAACGGGCCGGGCCAGTACGAGTACGGACCGCCCCAGAAGGGATCGCCGTACCACGGCCCTCCCCAGGAGTAACCGTACGGTCCCCACCAGTCCCCCGGGTACCGGTAGGCACCGGGCGGGACGTACTGCGGCTGGGAGTTCGCCCAGGCGTCGGGCAGGCCTTCGGGGTTCAGGAACTGCGGGAAGTAGATCTGCGCCACCGCGTCGCTGCGGATCCACCCCGTCTGGCTCTCGCCCGTGGCGACCTCGTACCAGCCGGCCTGCCTGCCCTTCATCGGCAGGACCGTGCGCCGGGCGACCCGGCCGATCTTCTCGGCGTCGTCCTTCGGCGCCGCGAGGATGTCCGCCTCGGGGGCGGTGACGATGACGTACTGCTCCGGCTGCGCAGCGCCCCCCCTGGCCTCGGGCGCGGGAGCGTACCCTTCCGCGGCGGGCGCCGCCGCCGGCAGGACGAGGGAGGCGGCGAGCAGGGCCGCCGCGAGCGGGAACCAGAGGGTCTTCATAGGGGCCTCCTTCGTTGAATTCAAGGGAAATCTTTGTCCGGGAGGGATGGTTGTCAAGGGGAGGGACCGGTGCGGCGCGCGGGTGTAGAATGAACGCGAAAGCCGCCGCCGTTGCCGGACGGCGCGCATCCTCCGGCGAAGAGGAGAGAGCCATGTCACACCGCAGCTCCGGTTCCGCCGCCGTGCTCGCATCGGCGCTCGCGCTCGCCTGCGCCGCCGTTCCCGTCCGTGCCGCGACGCTTGCGACCGCAGAGGCATCGTGGCAGGCGCCGGCGGGCGTCACGCTGTCGCTCGGCGCGGGCATCGGGGTGCTGGAGGGGACCGCCTTCGAGCGCTCCTACGCGCCCTGGCTGCGCGAGTTCAAGCTCAGCGAGCTGAAGTGGGACCTGAGCGACGTCGCCATGGCCGGCATCGAGGGCACGGCGACCATCGGCCGGTGGGTCCGCGTCGGCGGCACCTTCTGGGCGGCGGTGAGCGACGGCGACGGCGGGATGGTCGACCGCGACTGGCTGCTGCGGGACTCCACGGCGGACAACCAGTGGACCCACGAGTCGCGGCACCCCGACACCACGGTCGACAAGGGGTGGACGGGCGACGTCGACGTCGACGTCCGCGCCTTCTCGGCGGGCGCGCTGACGGTGCGCGGCGTCCTCGGCTACCGCCAGGACGTCTGGGAGTGGAGCGCGCGGGGCGGCACGTTCATCTACACGGTGGACGCGAACGGCGACGGGCTCATCGGCCCGGACGAGTTCCGCTCCCGCCGCGGTTCCTTCCCGGCCGGCCGGCTCGTCATCTCCTACCGGCAGGAGTACCGGGTGCCGTACCTGGGGGTGGTGTGCGACGGGGCGTTCGGGCCGGTGCAGGTGCAGGGCCGCCTGCTCTACGGCCCGTGGGTGAGCGCCGAGGACCACGACTTCCACGCCCTGCGCGCCACGACCTTCGACGGGGAGTTCACGGGCGGGGAGTGGCTCGGCACCGGCGTCGCCGGGACGTGGCACTTCGCGCCGCGGTGGTACGCCGTCGCGGGAGTGGAGTACGAGAAGTACGGCGAGCTCACCGGCGACGTGCTGGTCCGCTCCCCCGAGGGCGCCGCCCTCTACGAGGACGGCGGCGGCATGGAGCTGGAGACGGTCCTGGTGCGGCTCGGCGCCGGCTTCCGCTTCTAGCCCGCGGGGCGGCGCTAGGCCATCGCCTCCGGCCAGAGCGCGCGGGCGTCGTCGCGCAGGCGGTATTTCTGCACCTTGCCGCTGGCGGTCATCGGGTAGCCCTCGACGAAGGTCACGTACTTCGGGATCTTGTAGTGCGAGATCTTCCCGCGGCAGGCGTCGCGCACGTCCTCGGCCGTGAGCGCCGCGCCCTCCTTGAGCCGGATGAAGGCGCCGACCTCCTCGCCGTACTTGCGGCTGGCCACGCCGACGACCTGCACGTCGAGCACCCCGTCGATCCGCAGGAGGAACTCCTCGACCTCGCGCGGATAGACGTTCTCGCCGCCGCGGATGATCATGTCCTTGAGCCGGCCGGTGATCGCGAGGTAGCCGTCGGCGTCCATCGTGCCCAGGTCGCCGGAGTGCAGCCAGCCGTCGGCGTCGATGACCCGGGCGGTCTCCTCCGGCTGGTTGTAGTAGCCCTTCATCACGTTGTACCCGCGGCAGACGACCTCCCCGTGGGCGCCCGGCGCGCAGTCGGCGCCGGTCTCCGGGTCGACGGTCCTGACCTCGATGCCGGGCATGGCGCGCCCCACGGTCTCGGTGCGCCGGCGCAGGTCGTCGTCGACGCGCGTCTGCGTCAGCACCGGCGAGGCCTCCGTCAGCCCGTAGCAGATCGTGATCTCGCCCAGGTGCATCAGCTCGATCGCCTCGCGCATGGTCTTCACGGGGCAGGGGCTGCCGGCCATGATGCCCGAGCGCAGGGTGGAGAAGTCGAACTTGGCGAAGAGCGGGTGGTCGAGGATCGAGATGAACATCGTCGGCACGCCGTTGAGCGTCGTCGCGCGCTCCTTCTCGATCGCGACCATGACCTGCAGCGTGTCGAAGGTCTCGAGGATGATCATCGTGGAGGCGTGGCTCACCGCGGCCAGCACGCAGAGCACGCAGCCGAAGCAGTGGAAGAGCGGCACCGGAATGCAGACGCGGTCGGCGGCGGTCAGGCGCTGGTGCTCGCCGATCCAGAAGCCGTTGTTGAGGATGTTGTGGTGCGTGAGCATCACGCCCTTGGGGAAGCCCGTCGTCCCGGAGGTGTACTGCATGTTCACGACGTCGTGGGGCGACAGCTCCGCCTGCCGGGCGCGGTAGTCGGCGTGGCTGGTCATCGCCGCCAGCGCGAGCAGCTCCGGCATCGAGTAGAGGCCGCGGTGCTTCTCGGGGCCGAGGAAGAAGGCGCGCTTGAGGTGCGGGAAGCCCGGGGCGGCGAGCCGCCCGCGCTCGTGCTGGCGGATCTCCGGGACGACCTCGTGGAGCGTGGCGAGGTAGTCGATGTCGCGCCAGCCGCCGATGAGGAAGATGTTCTCGCACTCGGAGTGGCGCAGCAGGTACGAGAGCTCCGCGGAGCGGTAGTTGGTGTTCACGGTCAGGAGCACGGCGCCGATGCGCGCGGTCGCGAACTGGAGCACGACCCAGTGCGGCACGTTCGTCGCCCACACGGCGACCTTCTCGCCGCGGCGCACGCCGAGCGCCATCAGGCCCCTGGCCACGCGGTCGACGAGCGCGCCGAACTCCCGGTAGCTCCAGCGGACGTCGCGGTCGGCGTAGACGACGGCGTCGCCGTCGGGGTTCTTCGCGATCGCCTCGTCGAGCAGCGCGCCGAGCGTGATCTCGCGCAGGATCGGCCGGTCCACGCCCTTCGACCCCGCGGTCACTGCGGGAAGTAGAGCACGGCGTAGATCTCGGCCTTGCCCGGGCCGATCGCGCCGACGTGGTGGGGGACCACCGAGTTGTAGTAGATGCTGTCGCCCGGCCCCAGCTCGTGCCGCTCGGCGCCGTGGCGCACCTCGACGCGGCCGCTGTGAACCACGAGGAACTCCTCTCCCTCGTGCGAGGAGAGGGCGGGCGCGCCCTCCTCGGGGAGCAGCTCGATGAAGAACGGCTCCATGTGGCGGTCGGTCTTGCCGCGCCCGAGCGAGAAGTACCGCGTCGAGGCGGGCGAGCCCGAGCGGTCGTGCATCGAGAAGTCCTCGTGCCGCCCGGCGAGGCGCACGATCAGGGGGTCGGCGATCGCGTGGTCGTCGAGGAAGGTGCCGAGGCGCACGCCGAGCGCGCGGGAGATGCGCACCAGCGGCCCGAGCGTCGGATAGAGATCCTCCTCCTCGACGGCGCGCAGCAGCTCCGGGGAGAGCCCCGTGCGCTCCGCCAGCTCCGCGATGCCGACCTGCCGCAGTTCCCGGTACTTCCTGACGCGCGCTCCCAGCCCCGCGTTCGCCATCTCCGTGCGACCCTCCCCCAGGCCCGTGTTGCCGACCGATTCTCGCGGGTTTTGCCTAAAAAACCCGGGGTTTTGTAGTCTCTCGCGCCCCGGCTGTCAACGGTGGTTTTCGCACGTCCGGGTGAGGTAGAGTAGCGCCCGCCGCGCCCCTTCTTCCCGGGCGCGGATTGGAGGGAGAGCATGAAGGAGCAGATCCGCAAGGTCGCAGCGCGCGTCCGCGAGCTGCGGGAGATCGCCGGAGTGCCGGCGGACGAACTGGCGAGCGAGCTGAAGGTCTCGGGTGCGGAGTACCGCGCGTTCGAGGACGGGGCGGCCGACATCCCGCTCGGCGTGCTCTGCGCCATCGCCGCGCGCTTCGGCGTCGAGCTGTCCACGCTGCTGACCGGCGAGATGCCGCGGCTGCACGTCTACTCGGTGGTCCGCGCGGGGCAGGGGCCCTCGGTGGAGCGGCGCACGGAGCACCGCTACCAGAGCCTGGCGCCGAACTTCGCCCACAAGCGGGCCGAGCCGTTCATCGTCACGGTGGACCCGGCGCCGGCCGGGGGCGGCGCGCGCCCCGGCGCGCACCCCGGGCAGGAGTTCCACTACCTGCTCGAGGGGGAGCTGGCCGTCGACATCGGCGGGCACGAGGTGCTGCTGCACCCCGGCGACGCGCTCTACTTCGACGCCGGCCTGCCGCACACGCTGCGGGCGGCGGGCACCGCGAGCGCGCGCCTGCTCGCCGTCGTCCTCTAGGAGCGGCCCCGTGGAGATTCTCTCGCGCTTCCTGCCGCGGGCGGAGTTCTCGTCGTACGACGATTTCTTCTCGAACTTCCGCGTCGAAGTCCCCGCCGGCTTCAACTTCGCCTTCGACGTCGTCGACGAGCGCGCGGCTCGGACGCCGCAGGCGCCCGCGCTGGTCTGGTGCGACCCCGACGGGCGCGAGGCCGCGTTCACGTTCGCCGACGTGAAGGCGTGGAGCGACCGCGCGGCCAACGTCTTCGCCGCCGCCGGCGTGAAGAAGGGCGACGCGGTCATGCTCGTGCTCAAGCGCCGCTACGAGTACTGGTTCGCGCTGCTGGGCCTGCACAAGCTCGGCGCCGTGGCCATCCCCGCCACGCACCTGCTGCGCGAGAAGGACATCGTCTACCGCGTGCGGGCGGCGAAGATCGGCGCGATCGTCAGCGTCGGCGAGCCCGGGCTGCTCGCGCACGTCGACGCGGCGGCGGCGCAGTGCCCCGAGCTGCGCGTGAAGGCGCACGTCGGCGGCGGCGCGCGCCCGGGGTGGCTGGACTTCTCGGCGGCATCGTGGTTCATGGCTCTTCTCCGGTAACTGCCGCGACCTGCACATGCCTTCCTTCGACGCTTGTCACGTACTCAACCACGATG
>DATDCY010000301.1 GCA_036524115.1 bacterium
GGCAGGGCGCGAGGGGTTCCCTCAGGCGCGGCCCCAGGTCCGGTCACGGCCGGCGGGCCCGCCTTGTCGCGCAGCCCGGGATAGCGCGCCTGGAACAGGGCCACGCCGACGACGACGAGCAGCGTGGCGAGCGCGCCGACGGGGACGCCGGCCAGCCAGGAGCGCCCCGCGAGGAGGCGGCGGTGCCACGGCACGGGCCGCAACCGCGCCCGCACGCCATTCAGGATGGAGGCGGGCGCCGGCAGGTCCGGGAGACGTCGCAGCGCCTCGACCGCCAGCTGCAGCGTCTCGAGCTCCTCCCGGCAGGCGCGGCAGCCTTCGAGGTGCGCGCCCACGCCGGCCGCGGTGTCGCGATCGAGCTCGCCGTCGAGGTGCGCCGGCAGCAGCGCGCGGATCTCCTCGCACGCACGCGGGCTCATCGCGCCTCCTCCGCCGCGCCGGCCTGCCCGAGGCGCCGTCGCAGCCGCTCCGCCAGCGCCGCGCGCCCCCGGTGGAGCCGCGACTTGACCGTTCCCACCGGCACCGCCAGCATCTGGGCGATCTCCTCGTACCCGATGTCCTGCAGCTCCCTCAGCACGAGCACTTCCGCCTGCTCCGCGTCGATGTGGCGGACCTCCTCCCGTACCAGTTCCTCCAGCTGGCGCGACTCGAGCCGCGCCAGCGGGTTCGGCGCGGGGTCGGTCAGCTCGCGGCGCAGCTCCGAGTCCTCGCCGCCCACCGGGTCGCTGAGGCTGTCGTGCTTCGCCCGGGCCCGGCGCTTCCAGTGCTTGAGGCGGTTGCGCGACTGGTTGAGCACGATCGCCAGCAGCCAGTTGCCGAAGCGCGCCTCCCCGCGGAAGCCGCCGAGGGCCCGGTACGCCTGCACGAACGCCTCCTGCGTCACGTCCGCGGCCTCCTCGTAGTCGCCGAGGATCCGGTACGCCACGTTGAACGCGCGCCGCTGGTGGCCGACCACGAGCCGCTCGTACGCCCCCTCGTCCCCGGCGCGGGCCCGCTGCACCAGCTCGGCGTCCGGGTCAGGGCCCGCTGTTCCGGTCGTTTCCATTCCCCGCTCGCCCGTCACCTGGAGAGACTTCCCCGCATCGTCGTTTGTTCCCGCGCTCCGCACGTCGTGCCCCAATCTAGCAGGTCGGCGGCCAACACGGAAACGCGGCGGCCCGCGACGCCCCGACAGCCCGCCGCCGCACCCCGGCGCGCCGCAGTTGACAGCGGCGCGAATGCGAGTATTTTCTTCCATCGCCCCCGCGCCAGGGCGGAACTTTTTCCTGGCGCGCGGGTCAATCAGCGCGGTGTCGGGCGCCGTCGCCCGCGAGAGTGGCACTGATGCAGGAGAGGGAGCGGCCGGGTCGCCGATGATCACGGTTTCGGGGGTGAGCAAGCGCTTCGGGCGGACGCTCGCCGTCGACGACGTCTCGTTCGAGGTCGCGCGCGGCGAGGTCCTCGGCCTGCTCGGGCCCAACGGCGCCGGCAAGACGACCACGATGCGCATCCTCGCCGGCTATCTCACGGCCGACACCGGCAGCGCGAACCTTGCCGGCTTCGACGTCGCGACCGAGCCGCTGGAAGTGCGCCGGCGCCTCGGCTACCTGCCGGAGAACAACCCGCTCTACCCCGAGATGACGGTGCGCGAGTACCTGGAGCTGGTCGCGGCCGTGCGCGCGGTGCCGCGCGGCGAGGTCCCGCAGCGAATCGGCCGTGCCGTGGAATCGTGCGCGCTGGGGCAGGTGGCCGGGCGGATCATCGGCCAGCTCTCGAAGGGCTACCGCCAGCGGGTCGGGCTGGCCGGCGCGCTGCTGCACGACCCGGAGATCCTCATCCTGGACGAGCCGACCGTCGGGCTCGACCCGACGCAGATCATCGAGATCCGCGAGCTGATCCGCGGCATCGGCCGCGAGAAGACCGTGCTGCTGAGCTCGCACATCCTCCCCGAGGTCGAGGCCACCTGCCAGCGGGTGCTCATCTTCAACGAGGGGCACCTCGTCGGCCAGGGGACGCCGGCGGAGCTGGCGGCGCAGGCGCGCGGCGCCGAGCTCGTCGAC
>DATDCY010000302.1 GCA_036524115.1 bacterium
AGCGCGGCGTCCACGCCGTCGAGCCGCTGCGCCGTCTCCAGCAGGCGCCGGCGGCCGTCGGCGACCATTCGCCGCACGGCGAGCGCATCGAGGCGGTGGCGCGCGCCGCGCAGGCGCTCCCCCACGCCGGCGCGCAGGCGCCGCGCAAGCATCCCGAGCCGCTCCTCGAGCGCCTCCTTGCTCTCGACGACCAGCTCGGCCGCCGCCGACGGGGTCGGCGCGCGCAGGTCGGCGACGAAGTCCGCGATGGTGAAGTCCGTCTCGTGGCCCACGGCCGAGATGACCGGCACGCCGCAGGCGGCGATCGCGCGCGCCACGACCTCCTCGTTGAAGGCCCAGAGGTCCTCCATCGAGCCGCCGCCGCGGCCGACGATCAACACGTCGACGTCGCCGCGGCGGTCGAACTCCGCGATCGCCGCCGCGATCTCCCCGGCCGCCCCCTCGCCCTGGACGCGCACCGGGTTGAGCAGCACGCGCAGGTTCGGGAAGCGCCGGCCCAGCACCGTGAGGATGTCGCGGATCACGGCGCCGGTCGGGCTGGTGACGACGCCGACGGTCCGCGGCAGGGCGGGCAGCGGCCGCTTGCGCGCGGCCTCGAACAGCCCCTCGCGCTGGAGCTTCTCCCGCAGCTGCTCGAAGGCCAGCTGGAGCGCCCCCTTGCCCTTGGGCTCCAGCTCCTCGACGATCAGCTGGAACTGCCCCCGCTGCGGGTAGATGCCGACCCGACCGAGCGCGAGCACCGCCAGGCCGTCCTTCGGCTCGAAGCGCAGCCCCTTGGAGCCGGCGCGGAAGAGCACGGCCGAGACCTGGCCGCCGTCGTCCTTGAGCGAAAAGTAGGCGTGGCCGGAGGGGTAGAGCTTCCAGTTGGAGATCTCCCCCTCGACCCAGACGCGCGGGAAGGTCTCTTCGAGCAGCTCGCCCGCGGCTCGATTGAGCTCCGTGACCGTCCAGATCTTGCGCGCGCCGCCCGGTTGTGCCGGCATCCCTCCCCCAAGGACCACGATGGCCGAATTTCGCTGTGCGGATCGCATCGTAGCGGCTGGCGCCAGACGCGTCAATGCGGCCCCCGCGGCCGGTGCGCGAGCCCCGGGGGCGCGCCGCGGCCGCCCGGCGCGTTCCTTGACCCCCCCGCGCCGCGGTCCTATACTGCCGCGCCGTGGGCCCGGAGCTGAATCTGCCGATCTCTCTCGCGGCGCTGGTCGCGATGCAGGGACTGCTCATGCTCTGGTCGCAGCGGGTGAGCGGCTCGACGCCCACCGCGCTGCTCGTCGGGCTGCTGCCGCTGGTCGGGCTTCCCTACCTGCTCTGGCAGCTGCGGTCGCGGCTCGTGGACAACCACATCGCCGGCGCGATCACGTACCTGGCGCTGGTCGTGGCCTGCTTCGGCTTCTACTTCCTGGAACCGGCGGACGAGCGGCCGTGGATGCTCATCCACACGATGGCCGTCTTCGCCTTCCTCGGCAACGCAAACGTGATCGGGACCCGCCTGAAGGATTAGCCCGGGTCAGCCGGGAGCGGCTCTTTCCGCCCTGGCGGCGTTGCGGGCCGGGCTGCTCTCCGCGCGCCCGTGCCCGCTGCCTTGCCAGGACGAAAATATCCGCACTCGGCTGACTCGGGCAGCACGTGCACGCCAG
>DATDCY010000303.1 GCA_036524115.1 bacterium
CCGCCGCCGGCCTCGCCGCGCGTCCCGCGGCGGCACAGCTCCTTCCCGACGCCGCCGCGGGGGGGGCGACCGGGGGCGCGGCCGCGCCGGTGCCCATCGTCACCGACATCGTCGTCACCGGCACGCGGATGGTCGAGGCGACGACGGTCCGCGCACGCATCGGCAGCCGCGAGGGCGCGCCCTACGACCCCGGGCAGGTCACCAAGGACATCCGCGCGATCTACGAGCTGGGCTCCTTCCAGGACGTCGCCGTCGACGCGGAGGGCTTCGAGGGCGGGCTGCGGCTGACCTACCGGCTCACCGAGCGGCCGCTGCTGCGGGACGTGGCCTACACGGGCAACAAGGAGATCGAGGGCAAGGACCTGACCGAGAAGGCCGCCTTCGCCCTCAACGTCCCCTACAATCCGGCGACCGTCACCGCGGCGGTGGAGCGCATCCGCTCCCTCTACCGGGAGAAGGGGTACTACCAGGTCCTCGTGCGCACCGACGCCGAGCCCTCCGGCGAGGGGCAGGTCCGGCTCAAGGTGATCATCGAGGAGGGCGCCAAGTACAAGCTCGTCGAGGTCGACGTGCGCGGCGCCCGGGCCGTGCCCGCGTCCGACGTGCGCGGCGCGCTCAAGACCTCGCCCTGGACCATCTTCTCCTGGCTCACCGAGTCGGGAAAGTTCTCGCCGGAGCTGCTCCAGGAGGACCGCCAGCGCATCGTGAGCTTCTACCAGGACCGCGGCTACATCGAGGTGCGCGTCGGCGAGCCGGAGATCGCCGTCGACGACAAGGAGCACACGGTGAAGGTGGTCTTCACCGTCTCCGAGGGGGCGCAGTACCGCCTCGGCCAGACCTCGCTCCAGGGCGACGACCTCGTGCCCCTGGACGAGATCCGCAGGCTCATCGTCCTCAAGGAGGGCGACGTCTTCCGCCGCTCGCTCTTCGCCCAGGGGATCGCGGCGGTGAACGGCCGCTACGCCGCCAGGGGCTATGCCTTCGTCCAGGTGGACTACACGACGAAGGTCGACCCGGAGACCCGCCGGATCGACGTCGCCTTCCTCGTCCAGCGCGGCCCCGAGGCCCGCATCGGGCGCATCACGATCTCCGGCAACGTCTCGACGCGCGACCGCGTCATCCGCCGCGAGCTGACCTTCGCCGAGGGGGACGTCTTCAACAGCGACGAGCTGCAGCGCAGCCGCCAGAAGCTCATGAACCTGGGCGCGCTGGGCCAGCCCTACTTCGAGCAGGTCGACCTGATGCCCCGCCCCCGCGGCGAGGACGTCATCGACGTCGACATCGAGGTCAAGGAGCGCCTCACCGGGCAGCTGCAGTTCGGCATCACCTACAGCCCCGAGGACAAGCTGATGGGGATGCTCTCGATCGCGGAGGTCAACCTCCTCGGGCGCGGCCAGTCCCTGCAGCTCAAGGTCCAGTACTCCAAGACCCGCGAGAACTACGCGATCAGGTTCTACGAGCCGTCGATCCACGACGGCCCCTGGGGCGCCGGCTTCGCGCTCTACGACGAGATCGCCGACTACGACGAGTACGACCAGAAGAAAGTCGGCGGCGAGCTGCGGCTCGGCCGCCGCCTCGGCGCCGACCTGCGCGGCGAGGTCGCCCTCAAGCACGAGCGGGTCAACGTGATGAACGTCGAGGCCGACGCCTCCGGCTACATCAAGGGCCAGGCGGGCGAGTCGACGACCAACAGCCTGAAGCTGACCCTGGCCCGCGACTCGCGCGACAACATCATGAGCCCGACGCGCGGCAGCCGCACGGCGCTCACGGGCGAGCTCGCCGGCGGGCCCTTCGGCGGCGACAACTACTTCACCAAGACATCCATCGAGCACAGCATCTACGTGCCGCTGCTCTGGCGCTTCGTCGGCATGGCGCACGGCGGGTACGCGCGGCTCGACGGCTTCAGCGGCCACGAGGCGCCGCTGAGCGAGAAGTACTTCCTCGGCGGTAGCTACTCGATGCGCGGCTTCGAGTTCCGCGAGGTCTCGCCGCGGGACGAGAACGGCGACCCGATCGGCGGCACCGAGCAGCTGCTCTTCAACTTCGAGCTGATCCTCGGGATCCTGCCCGCGCAGGGGCTCAACGCCGTCGTCTTCTACGACACCGGCAACGTCTGGGCGGACGTGGGCGACGTTTCCCTCGGCGATCTGCGCAAGGACTGGGGCTACGGCGTGCGCTGGATGTCGCCGCTGGGCCCGATGCGCTTCGAGTGGGGCTACATCATCGACCCCCGCGAGGGCGAGCACAGCCAGGGCTTCTCCTTCATCATCGGCGGCGCCTTCTAGACGACGCCGCGCGCTCGGCGCGATGGCGCCGGGGAGGCACGCGTGACGCTGGCACGGTTCGCAGGGCGCCGCTCCCTCGGGGCGCGCGCGCTGGTGCTCGGGCACCACGTGAACCTGCGCTCGGTCGACCCCGCCACGCGCCTCGCCGCCGCGCCGCTCGTGGTCACCGCCGGCGCCGGCGGCTGCGCCGTGCTCTTCCGCTACGGGGCGGCGGTCCTCGTCGGCCTCGAGCCGGCGGAGGCCGAGACCTTCCTCGCGGCGTTGCGGCCGCTCGTGCGCGAGCCCTACCCCTCCCCCGAGAGCGAGGAGCTGGAGCTGGCGCTCGAGCCGGCGGGCGAGGAGCGCCTCGCCGACGGCCGCCTGGCGCTCCAGGCCTTCGACGTGGCGCGCATCCAGGTCGTGGCCGACGCGCTCGCCAAGAGCGCCGTGCTCGAGCACTACGAGAAGGCGGTGGCCGCCGTCTTCGACGAGCTCGAGCCGCTGGCCGAGGCCCTGAGCCGGGGACGGCCGCGCGTGCGGGGCCGCGCGCTCGTGCGCCACGTCGGCCGCACCCTCGACATCCAGCAGCGCATGGTCGGGCGCGTCGAGGTCGAGGAGAAGCCCGAGGCGCTCTGGGAGCGCCCCGACCTCGAGCGGCTCTACCAGCGCCTGGCCGAGGAGTACGAGCTGCCCGAGCGCCACCGCGCGCTCGAGCGCAAGCTCGAGCTGATCGCCCGCACGGCGCAGACGCTGCTGACCCTGCAGTACAACCGGCGCAGCCTGCGCGTGGAGTGGTACATCGTGGCCCTCATCGTGCTGGAGATCCTGCTGACGCTGCGGGAGCGCTTCTTTTGATATACTACCGCGATTCTCGAACCGACGCGACGAACACGAAAGGAGCATCGTCCATGCGAATGAGAGCCGGGATCGCCGCGGGGGCCGCCCTCTGCGTCCTGCTCGCCGCCGGCGCCGCGGGCGCCCAGGAGGCGGTGAAGATCGCCTTCGTCGACATGCAGCGGGCGCTGAACGAGTCCAAGGCCGGCAAGAAGGCCCTCGGCGAGCTGCAGAAGCTGATGGAGGAGCGCAAGGCCGGGCTGCAGAAGCAGAAGGAGTCCCTCGAGAAGAAGAAGGACGAGCTGGACAAGCAGAGCCTGCTGCTCAACGAGGAGACGCGCAAGGGCCGCGAGACCGAGATCCGCACCATGGAGCGCGACTACAGCCGCACGTTGAGCGACCTCAAGGAGGAGTTCGGCCGCCGCGAGTCCGAGTACACGGACGGCATCCGCAAGGACCTGCTCAAGGTCATCGAGCGGATCGGCAAGGAAGGCACCTTCACGCTCGTGCTGGAGAAGCAGTACAGCGCCGTCCTCTACGCCCCCGCGAGCATCGACCTGACGGAGACGCTGATCAAGCGGTATGACGCCGAAGGGGCCCGCTAGGCCGGTGGCCCCGCGCTTCAC
>DATDCY010000304.1 GCA_036524115.1 bacterium
AGGCCACGGCCGCGCTGCAGCGCCGGGCGCGCGAGGCCGCCCGGGCGTACGGAGAGGGCCGTCCCGGCGAGGCCGCACGGTTGTACGAGGAGTTGATCGGGGGAGGGCACGCCTCCGTGGAGATCTTCTACAACCTGGGGAACGCGTATCTCCGGGACGGACGCCCCGGCCCGGCGGTTCTCAACTACCGCAAGGCCTGGCGGCTGGCGCCCCGGGATCCCGACGTCGACGCGAACCTGCGCGCGGCGCTCCAGGCGAGCGGCGCGGCGGAGGCCGACCTCTCGTCGGCGGAGATCGCTCTCACGCGGCTGTCGGAGCGCGAGTGGGCGGCCGCGGCCGCGCTCGCCTGGTGGGCGGTCTGCCTGTCCCTGTCCCTCGCGCTGCTGGCCCCGCGCCGCCGCTGGGTGTGCGTGCGCGCCGCCGCCGCGGCCGCTGCCGTGCTCGCCCTCGCTGCGTGCGGCCTCTGGACGTGGCGGGGCTTCGAGCGCGACCCCGAGGTGGTCATCCTGGGCGAGCGGCAGAACGCGCTGAGCGCGCCGCTGGCGTCGTCGTCCCCGCGCTTCTCGCTGCCGGAGGGCTCGATCGTGCGGTCACGGGGGCGGCAGGGCGAGTGGGTGCGGGTGACCCACGGGCAGCTCGCGGGCTGGATCCGCCGCGCGGCCTGCGCCCCCGTGCTCCTCGAGGCCGCTACGCCGCGGCCGGCTTCTTCCTCCTGAGCAGCACCACGGCCAGCCCGATCAGCACCGCCGCCGCGAGCACGCCCATCAGCGCGCGCTTGCGCAACTGCGTCGCGATCGCCTCGGCCCAGGCGGCGACCCGCTGGTCCATCTCGGCGCGCTGCGCGGCGGAGATCTCCTGTTCGCGGATGAGCGGCAGCCACTGGTCCTTGAGCGGGGAGTCCCAGACCTTTTCCTTGAACGCCAGGAAGCGCTCCCGCGAGGGCTCGCGCGTCTGGGCGTCGACGTACGCCAGCAGGCGCGTGCGGAACTCGCCCGCGTCGGCGAACGGCCCGATGTCAACGCCCTGGCTGACGAAGAGCTGGTGGATGCTCTTCCAGGCGGTCGCGTCGATGCTCTTTCTCCAGTCGGCGATCCGGGCGTCCACCGTGGCGACGTCGCGGTCGCGGCTCTGGGCGTCCGGGTAGATCTTCGCGACGAAGGGCTTGATCTCGTCCCACTTGGCGGCGAGCTTGCGCTCCTCGGCGTGCGCGGCCTTGAGGTCCTGGGCCGAGAAGAGCGCGGTTTCCGCGTACCGGACGTTGCCGTCCAGGGTCGAGACGATCCGGCCGACGTAGTCCTTGCCCTGGACGCTCACGAAGAGGTCCTTCTTCTGCGCGTCCGTCAGCTCGCCCTTCCCGTACTCGGCGAAGAGGCTGTCCATCATCTTGATGACCAGCGCGTCGCGGTCGCGGATGTTGGCGTTGAGCTTCTCGCTGAGCTCCTTGAGCTTCGCGATCGACGCGCGGTCCTTCTTCCCCTGGGCCTGCAGGGACTTGACCTGCTCGATCAGGCCGGTGTTCTCCGTCGTGAGCTGCTGGATCCGCTCGCCCAGGTCCTTGATCTCCTGCGTCAGCTTCGCGTTTGCGGCCTGGTACTCCGTGTTCTGCCTGGTGATCTCGGTGATCGTCTTCGCGTCCGCCTCGGACTTCTTCGCGTACTCGACGATCTTGGCCTTGTCCTGGCGGCTCTCCTCGGCCTTGCGGATCCGCTCGCGCGCCTCCTGCGCCTGGTCGCGCAGCGAGTTCATCGCGGCGTCGAAGGTCGAGGGGTAGAGCCCCTCGGCGAGCAGCGCCTTCTGCTGCGCGTACTCCGTCTGGAGGCGGCCGATCTCGCTCTCGATGGCGGCGGCCTGGCGCAGGTCCTGCGCCGTCCTGAGCGAGGCGCTCAGCGCCTGGCTCTTCTTCTTGAAGCTTTCGATGACCTCGAAGTCGGACTGCTGCGCGAAGGCGCCGCCGACCTGCGCCAGCAGGAGCAGCGCCGTGAGCACACCCGTGAGCTTCCTCATTTCTTCACCTCGGGGACGATCCCGTCCTTGTTCAGCAGGACGAGCTTGCCGTTGGCGGCGAGCTCGATGCCGCGCTCGCGGCGGTTGAAGAACGGTTTCTCCATGCCCTTCTCGTCGATGAGGATCTTGTTCTCGAGCTTCAGCTTGGCCTCGCGGCCCACGAAGACGTAGACGTTCTTGAACCCGGGGGAGGTGACGAAGTAGTAGCCCTCGGCGTTGCGGATGATGCGGATGGTCCTGCCCTCGATCGCTCCCGGCTGCCCGGTCTCTTCCTCGAAGATCTTGCGCGCGTCGAAGGCGATGGTCTTCGGCTCGCCCTTGACAACGCCGTCGGCGCCGGCGGTGAGGACGCTCTCGTATGACCAGGAGTAGTCGACCGGTTTGAGCGTCAGCGCGCAGCCGGCCAGGGCCAGCGACGCCGCCAGCAGGACAAGAGTGGCTCGTTTCATCGGAATCTCCTCGCGTTCTGGGTTTGTCTTCCGGGGACGGGAGGTGTCGGGAACGCCCCGCCCCGCATCGCGCCGGCTGCGTCCGGCCTGGCCATATATTGCCACGCCCGGAAGAAAATGGATGTGACGGCGCTCACACTGGCGCGGCCCGCCCGGGCCCGCGGAGCCGCCCCGCCTTGAGGTCCGTCACCAGGGTGTGGGCGCGCCGCGTCGGCTCCGGCAGCCGGAAGCCCCGGCAGGCGGCGAGGGTGAAGGCGATCGCCGAGGGCAGGTCCGTCCGGTGCCCCGGCGAGACGTAGAGGGGGCGGATGCCGTCGCGGGTGCGCAGCGCGGCGCCGATGACCTCGCCGCCGTCGGTCAGCTCGGCGGCGCTGCCCCGCCTGCGGCCCGGCTCCCGGTGCTCGCCGCAGAGCCGCGACTTGGCGCAGCCGATCGAGGGCAGCCCGAGGAGCAGCCCCAGGTGCGACGCCAGGCCGAAGCGGCGGGGGTGCGCGATCCCCTGGCCGTCGAAGAAGAGCAGGTCCGGCCGCCGCGGGAGGCCGGCGAGGGCCTCGAGGACCGCGGGGCCCTCCCGGAAGCTGAGCAGCCCGGGGACATAGGGAAAGGTCCCGGCCCGCACCGCGGTCGCGACGGCCGCGGTCTCGCAGTCCGGCCACTTCAGCAGGACCGCGGCCGCGAACACGAGGCCGTCGCGCTTCGAGAAGGCGACGTCGGCCCCGGCCACGAACCGGACGGGGCCGTCGAAGGGCTCGACGCGGACCCGGCCGCGAAGGTCGGCCTGCAGCGCCGCGGCGTCGCGCGGCGTCACGTCCCAGCCGTGGTGCGGTCGCCCTCGTCTCGCGCCCATCTCTGCGCATCATCGGCGCGAGCGCGGGCGATGTAAAGCGGCGCGGAGCCGCCCCGCCGGCCAGCTTGACTTCCGCCCTGCGGGGAGAAAGACTTCTTTCGCCGGAAGAGGCCCAAGGCGCTGCAGAGGAGGTGCCGCGTGGTGAAGAGCCCGTCCCGTCGGTGGCGTGCCGCTGCCCTCGCCGGTTGCCTCGCGTGTCTGTCAGTGGCGGCGTGGACGCCGGCGCACGCCGGGACCGTTCGCATCAACGGCTCCGGCGTGGCGCTCGACATGATGAAGCCCATCGTCGAGGCGTACACGAAGCTCCACCCGGAGGAGCGGATCGAGATGGAGAAGCCGCTGGGCAGCTCCGGCGCGCTGAAGGCGCTGCTCGCCGGGGCCATGGACCTGGTGCTGAGCAGCAAGCCCCTGAGCGAGGAGCAGGTCCGGCAGGGCGCGGTGGCCCGGGAGTATGGGCGGATGCCCCTGGCCATCGTCGTCGAGCGCTCGGTCCCGAAGGCGGACATCAGCACCCGGGAGCTCGAGGAGATCTACGGGGGGCGGCTGACGGCGTGGCCCGACGGCGAGCGCGTCCGCGTGGTGCTGCGCCCGGAGTCGGACGCCGACACGTCGATCCTCAAGGGGCTCTCGCCGGCGCTGGGCCGCGCGATCGACGAGGCGCGCGCCCGTCCCGGCATGCTCATCGCCGTGACCGACCCGGAGTCGAACGAGGCGATCGCCAGGACGGCCGGGGCCATCGGCGCCAGCGGCCTGCCCGGCGTGGTCGTCGGCGCGCGGCCGCTCAAGGTCCTCTCCCTCAACGGCGTGCAGCCGACGGTGCAGGCGCTCGCCGCCGGCGCCTACCCGCTGGCGAAGGACGTGCGGTTCGTGACCAGAAGAGGCGCGCCCGCCGCGGTCGAGCGGGTCATCGCTTTCGCCTTCGGGCGGGAGGGGCGGGCGATCGCCGAGCGGACGGGGGTGCTCGTGACCGCGGGGACGCCGCCCGGCAGATGATCGGCAGTGCGCAGTTCCGCAGGCGCGCGGTCGTCACGACCGCCCTGCTCTCGGTGCTGGCGGCGGTGCTGCCGCCGACGGCGTACTTCGCGGTCTCCTACCAGTACCTGCGCGGCACCCTGGACGCGCAGGCGGAGATGAGCGCGCGAACCATCTCGAACCTCGTCACGGCCAACCCGCGGACCTGGCACTTCGAGCAGCTGCGTCTCTCCGAGTTGCTCGAGCGTCGGCCGCTCACCCAGGACCCGCAGGTGCGCAGGGTCATCGACGCGGCGGGAAACCTCGTCGCCGAGCACGCCGATCGCCTCGCGTCGCCGCTGCTCGTGCGCGGCCGGGCCGTCCACGACGCGGGGCTCGCGGTCGGCCGCATCGAGGTCGCCCAGTCGTTGCGCCCGCTGCTCGCCCGCGCCGCGCTCGTGGGCGGCGTGACGACGATTCTTGGGCTCGCCGTCTTCGTTGCGTTCGGCTACTACCCGCTGCGGATCGCGCGGGAGGCGCTCGCGTCGCGCGCCCAGAGCGAGCGCCTCTACCGCTCCCTGTACCTCTCGATGAAGGAGGGCATGGTCCTCTTCAGGGTTCGCCGCGCCCCCGGCGGCGGGCCCGGGGAGCTCGAGTTCCTTGAGGCGAACCCGGCGCTGGAAGCCATGCTCGGCGTCGCCGGCGCGGGCCTCGGCGCGGCGCCGTCGGCGCGGTTCCTGCAGTCGGCGCTGCTCGCGCGCCTGGCCGGCGACGGCGGGGCGGCGGACGGCGGGGCGCTGAAGTTCGAGGCGGAGGCGGAGGGCGGCCTGCGGGTCTGCTCGGTGTCGGTGTTCTCGCCGGAACCGGGCCTCTTCGCGGCGCTGGTCGAGGACCTGACCGAAGTCCGCCGGGAGCGGCAGGAGCGCGAGGCCATGGAGCGCCGGATGCAGCAGTCCCAGAAGCTCGAGAGCCTCGGCATCCTCGCGGGCGGGATCGCCCACGACTTCAACAACCTCCTCGTCGGGATGCTGGGCAACCTCGACCTGGCGCTCGTGCAGACCGGGCCCGACTCCCCCGCGGGGGCCAGCCTGCAGCGGGCGGAGAACGCGGCGCGGCGCGCCGCGGACCTGGTAAACCAGATGCTCGCGTATTCCGGGCGCGGCCGGTTCGTCGTCGAGCGGGTGGACCTCTCCCGACTCGTCGCGGAGATGGGCTCGCTGCTCTCGGCCGCCCTCTCGAAGACGGCGCGGCTGCGCCTCGGCCTGGCCGCCGGGCTGCGGCCGGTGGAGGGCGACGCGACGCAGCTGCGCCAGGTCGTGATGAACCTGCTGACGAACGCCTCCGATGCGATCGGCGAGCGCGACGGCGTCATCGATGTCACGACCGGCAGCGTCGAGGCCGACCGGGCGTCCCTCGACGGCGCCCTCTTCGGGGACACGCTCTACCCCGGCGAGTACGTGTACCTCGAGGTGGCCGACACCGGGCGCGGCATGGACGCCGGGACGAGCGCGCGGATCTTCGACCCCTTCTTCACGACGAAAGGGCAGGGGCGGGGTCTCGGGCTGGCGGCGGCGCTGGGCATCGTCCGCAGCCACAGGGGGACGCTCTCGGTGCGCTCCGCCCCCGGGGCCGGGACGTGCATCAGGGTGCTCTTTCCCGCGGCCGAGGGGGCGGTGCCAGCCGAGGATGCGGCTTCCGGGGAGCGCCCCGGGGGCGCGGTCGCGGCGGAGCCAGCCGCCGCGGCGGGCACCGTCCTGGTCGTCGACGACGAGGAGGCGGTGCGGAAGGTCGCGCGCGACATCCTCGAGGCGCAGCGGTTCGCCGTCCTGACCGCCTGCGACGGGCAGGAGGGGATCGAGGCGTTGCACGCGCACCGCGACGAGGTCGCCGCCGTCCTGCTGGACCTGACGATGCCGCGGATGGGGGGGCTGGAGGCGAGCCGCGAGATGCGGCGCATCGCCCCGGGAGTCCCGGTGATTCTCTGCAGCGGGTACACGGAGGGGGAGATCAGCGAGGAGGCGGCCGCGGACGGCTTTCTCCAGAAGCCGTTCCGCCTGCAGGCGCTGGTGTCGACCGTGGCGGGGGCGATCGCCCGCTCCCGCCGCCGGCAGGTGGCCGCGCCGCCGGCCTGACGCGCGATGGCGACCAGGCGCGCCGCGTCGATCCTCGTCGAGGGGGCGCGGCAGAACACGCTGAAGAACGTCACCGTCCGGCTGCCGGTCGGCGCGCTGACGGTCGTCACCGGCGTGAGCGGCTCCGGGAAGTCGTCGTTCGCGTTCGACACCGTCTACGCGGAGGGCCAGCGGCGCTACGTCGAGACGTTCTCGCCGTACGCGCGCCAGTTCCTCGAGCGGATGGACCGCCCGCGCGTGGACCGCGTCGAGGGCATCCCGCCGGCGATCGCGATCGACCAGACGAACCCCGTGCGGACGTCCCGCTCGACGGTCGGGACGATGACGGAGCTGGCCGACCATCTCAAGCTGCTGTACGCGCGGGCGGCGCGGCTCTTCTGCGGGGGGTGCGGGCGCGAGGTGCGCCGCGACACGCCGGAGTCGATCGCCGACGCGGCGCTCTCGCTCCCCGCCGTCCCCTCGCTGGTCCTCGTGTCCTTCCCCGTGCCGGTTCCGGCGAACTTTTCGCGCGAGGAGATCGTCGGCCATCTCGCGAAGCAGGGATACTCCCGGGTCCGGGATGGCGCCCCCGGCGTGCTCGAGGTCATCCAGGACCGCGTGCGGCCCGCGCCCGGGGAGCGCGGCCGGCTCGTCGACGCCCTGGAGGCGGCGCTGCGCGTCGGCGGCAGGGTGTCACTCGTGCCCGTGGGCGCCGACGGGGCGGAGGGGGCCCCGCTGCGCTTCTCCGCGGACCTGCACTGCCCGGATTGCGACCGCCACTACGCGGACCCGACGCCGAACCTCTTCTCGTTCAACTCGCCCGTGGGCGCCTGCCCCGCCTGCCGCGGCTTCGGGCGCACGATCGGCGTCGACTGGCGCCTGGTGGTGCCGGACGAGTCGCTGACGCTGCGCGGCGGCGCGATCCGGCCCTGGCAGAGCGGCGTCTCGCGCGAGTGCCAGCGCGACCTGGTCCGGCTCGGGGCGCGCCGCGGCATCCCCCTCGACGCGCCATGGCGGGAACTGGGCGAGGAGCAGCGCCGCTGGGTGATCGAGGGCGAGGGCGAGTGGGCGCGGGACGTCTGGTACGGGGCGCGCCGCTACTTCGCCTGGCTCGAGTCGAAGGCCTACAAGATGCACATCCGCGTGCTGCTCTCGAAGTACCGCGCGTACAGCACCTGCGCGGCGTGCGGGGGCGCGCGGCTCAGGCCGGAGGCGCTGCTCTGGCGTCTCGGGGGGCGGCGGCTGAACATCCACGAGCTGGCGCTGCTGCCGATCGGCGCCTGCCGGGCCTTCATCGAGGAACTGTCGCTGCCGCGCCCGCTCGACGAGGCGGCCGAGCTGCTGCTGCGGGAGATCCGCACCCGCCTCGGGTACCTCGTCGACGTCGGCCTGGGCTACCTGACGCTCGACCGCCAGTCGCGCACGCTCTCCGGCGGCGAGGTGCAGCGCATCAACCTCACGACGGCGCTCGGCACGTCGCTCGTCAACACGCTGTTCGTCCTCGACGAGCCCAGCGTCGGGCTGCACGCCCGCGACGTCGACCGCGTGGTCGCGATCCTGCAGCGGTTGCGCGACGCGGGGAACACGCTCCTGGTCGTCGAGCACGACGAGGGCGTCATCCGGGCGGCGGATCGCATCCTGGACTTCGGCCCCGGGCCGGGAGAGCGCGGCGGTGAGGTGGTCTTCTTCGGGCCGCCGGCCAGGCTGGCGGAGGCGGGCCGCTCGCTCACGGGGCGGTATCTGCGGGGCGAACTGAAGGTCGGGGCCGGGGGCGCGACTCCCGCGCCGCCCGATGCGGGCACCTGCTGGCTGGAGGTCCTCGGCGCGGCCGAGCACAACCTCGCCGGCATCGACGTGCGCATCCCGCTGGGCCGCCTCGTCTGTGTGACCGGCGTGAGCGGGTCGGGCAAGTCGACGCTCGTCGAGGACGTGCTCTACCGCGGCCTCAGGGCGGCGCGCGGCCTCCCGGTCGAGGCGCCGGGGCGGCACGCGGGACTGCGCGGCCACGAGGCGGTCGGCGAGGTTGTCCTCGTGGACCAGTCCGCGATCGGCAAGACGACGCGCTCGAACCCGGCCAGCTACGTCGGCGCCCTCGACGGCGTGCGCGCCCTCTTCGCGGCCGAGCCGCTGGCGAAGGAACGGGGGTACACCGCGGGGACGTTCAGCTTCAACGCCGGCACCGGCCGCTGCCCCACGTGCGGCGGGACCGGCTTCGAGCACGTCGAGATGCAGTTCCTCTCCGATGTCTACCTGCGCTGCCCGGATTGCGACGGGACGCGTTACCGCCCCGAGGTCCTCGAGGTCAAGCTCGGCGGCACGACGTCGATCGCGGACGTGCTCGCGATGACGGTGACCGAGGCGGCGGCGCTCTTCGCCGACCGGCCCGAGATCGCCGTCGCGCTCGAGCCGCTGCAGGGCGTCGGCCTCGGGTACCTCAAGCTCGGCCAGCCGGTGCCGACGCTCAGCGGCGGCGAGGCGCAGCGGCTCAAGCTGGCGGGGCACCTGGCGGCGGCGCGCGCGAAGCGGGGCGCCGGCGGCGGCACGCTCTTCCTCTTCGACGAGCCGACGACCGGGCTGCACTTCGCCGACGTCGCGGTGCTGCTCGGCGCCTTCCGGCGACTGCTGGCCGCCGGGCACTCGGTGGTCGTCATCGAGCACAACCTGGACGTGATCCGCGCGGCCGACTGGGTGATCGACCTCGGCCCCGAGGGCGGCGACGCCGGCGGCCGGGTCGTCTGCGCCGGCACACCCGCGGACATCGCGGCCTGCCACGAGAGCCGCACCGGCGCGGCGCTGCGCGGCGACGGGTGTGCGCGCCGCCAGGACCCCCGCACGCGCACGGCTGACCCCGGGAACTCGATCCTCATCCGCCACGCCCGCGAGCACAACCTCAAGGGCATCGACGTCACCATCCCGCGCGACACCTTCACCGTCGTCACCGGCGTCTCCGGCAGCGGCAAGAGCACCGTCGCCTTCGACATCCTCTTCGCGGAGGGGCAGCGCCGCTACCTCGAGTCGCTCAACGCCTACGCGCGGCAGTTCGTCCAGCCGGCGGCGCGCCCGGAGGTGGACGCAGTCTCCGGGGTGCCGCCGACGGTGGCGATCGAGCAGCGCACCAGCCGCGGCGGACGCAAGAGCACCGTCTCCACGCAGACCGAGATCGCCCATTTCGTGCGGCTGCTCTATGCGCGGCTCGGCACCCAGTACTGCCCGGACTGCGAGGTCCCGATCCGGCCGCGGAGCCCCGAGGCGATCGCCGCCGCGATCCTCGCCCGCCATCGCGGCCGGCGCGTGGAACTGCTTGCCCCGCTCGTCGTCGCGCGCAAGGGCTACTACACCGACCTGGCCGCGTGGGCCGCGAAGAAGGGGTTCGCGACGCTGCGGGTCGACGGCGAGCCGCTCCCGAGCGCCCCGTGGCGGCGGCTCGACCGGTTCCGCGAGCACACGATCGAACTGCCCGTGGCCACGGTCGCGGTCGCCCCGAAGCGCGAGGGCGAGCTGCGCGCCGCGCTCGCCGCCGCGCTCGGCTACGGCAAGCAGGTCGTTCACGTCCTGCCGGCGGGCGCCGCGGCCCCGGAGGTCCACTCGTCACGGCGGGCGTGCCCGCGGTGCGGCCGCGGCTTCCCGGAGCCCGATCCGCGTCTCTTCTCGCACAGCACGAAGCAGGGCTGGTGCCCGGCGTGCTTCGGCACCGGCCTGGCCATCGAGGGCTTCGACGCGGAGCAGACGGGCGAGGAGATCTGGTGGAACGACTGGTACGAGGGGGCGGAGCGTCCCTGCGCGGCCTGCAGCGGCCGGCGCCTGCGGCCGGAGGCGCTGGCGGTGCGCTTCGCCGGCAGGGGGATCGCCGACCTGCTCGCCCTGCCGGTCGAGGCGGCCGCGCGGTTCTTCGGGCGTCTCAGACTGGGCGAGCGGGAGGCGGCGATCGCCCGTGACCTGCTGGCGGAGGTCTCCTCGCGCCTGGCGTTTCTGCAGGAGGTCGGCCTCGGCTACCTGCAGCTCGACCGCGCCGCCCCGACCCTGAGCGGCGGCGAGGCCCAGCGCATCCGCCTGGCCGCGCAGCTCGGGTCGCACCTGCGCGGCGTCTGCTACATCCTCGACGAGCCGACGATCGGGCTGCACGCGCGCGACAACCGCCTGCTGCTCGAGACGCTCAAGCGGCTCGGCAGGGCGGGGAACACCGTGGTCGTCGTGGAGCACGACGAGGAGACCATCCGCGCCGCGGAGCACGTCATCGACCTCGGGCCCGGCGCCGGGGTGAACGGCGGGCGGGTGGTGGCGGCGGGGACCCCGCGGGAGCTGATGCGCGCGAAGGAGTCGGTGACCGGCAGGTTCCTGCGCGAGCCGCTGCGTCACCCGCTGCACGCAACAAGGGGACAGATCCATCTTCCCAAGGCCACTCCCGGATCTCGGAGTACGCCGGCAGCGGAAGATAGATCTGTTCCCTTTGTGATGGTGCGGGGCGCGGACCTTCACAACCTGCGCGGGCTCGACGTGGCATTTCCGCTCGGGCGTCTCGTGTGCGTCACCGGCGTCAGCGGCAGCGGCAAGAGCACGCTCGTGCGCGAGGTGCTGCACGACAACCTGCGGCGGCTTGTCGCATCGCGGCGTCGGCCCGGACGGGGCGGCCGCGGCGCCGCCGTGGAGCTGCGCGGCTGCGCCGCGCTCGAGCGGTGGGAGCCGGTGCGGCGCGTCCTCGAGGTGGACCAGACGCCGATCGGCCGAACGCCGCGCTCGTGTCCCGCGACCTACGTCGGGTTCTGGGACGCCGTGCGCCGGACATTCGCGGCGACTCCCGAGGCGAAGATGCGCGGCTGGGGGCCGGGCCGCTTCTCGTTCAACGTCGCGGGGGGGCGCTGCGACGCCTGCGAGGGGCAGGGGGTGCGCCGGATCGAGATGAGTTTCCTGCCCGACGTGACCGTCCCCTGCGAGGCCTGCCGCGGCGCCCGCTTCGCGCCCGAGACCCTCGCGGCGCGCTGGCGCGGGAAGAGCGTCGCCGAGGTCCTCGCTCTGAGCGTTGATGAGGCCGCGGCCTTTTTCGAGACGAACGCGCCGGTGCGGGATGCGCTGCGGCTGCTGCAGGACGTCGGTCTCGGCTACCTGACCCTCGGCCAGCGCTCGCCGACGCTCTCGGGGGGCGAAGCCCAGCGCATCAAGCTCGTCACCGAGCTGGCGCAGGCGTCCGGGGGCGTGCTCTACGTGCTGGACGAGCCCACCGTCGGCCTCCACATGGCGGATGTCGAGAAGCTCATTCGCGTCCTGCACCGGCTCGTCGATGCCGGCAACACCGTGGTCGTCATCGAGCACAACCTGGACGTGATCGCGGAGGCGGACTGGGTCATCGATCTCGGGCCGGAGGGCGGCAGTGGGGGGGGGAGGCTCGTCGCCGTCGGCACCCCGGCGCAGGTGGCCCGGCGCACAAAACGCTCCCACACGGCTGCGCATCTGGCCCCATTTCTTGCGAAACGTTCGCGATAGAGCACTGTGCCGTTTGACGCAGGTTGCTGGCGCATGCAGAATCCTCCGGACGCATGTCCAGATAGAAACGGAGGAGGCGGGATGAAGCGCATCGGCTTGCTGGTGTTGGCGATTCTGATGTCGTTCGGCGGGGCGGTTCGCGCGGGCGAGAAGATCCAGCTGTGCGGGACGGGCGACAGCCAGGAGCTGTTGCGTTCGCTGGGGACGGCGTTCGAGAAGGCCAACGCCGGCATCTCCGTCGCAGTCCCCGACAGCGTGGGCAGCGACGGCGGGATCAAGGTGGCCGCCGCCGGCGAGTGCGACTTCGGCCGGGTCGCGCGCGCCCTCAAGGAGCAGGAAAAGGCGCTCAACCTCACGTACAAGGTCTTCGCGTATTCGCCGGTCGTCTTCGTCGTCGATCCGCGCGTCGGCGTGGAAAATCTCACGGCGCGGCAGATCGTGGCGATCTACTCCGGCAAGGTGACCGCGTGGACCGAGGTCGGCGGCGCGGGCGGCAAGATCGCGGTCGTCGGCCGCGAAGGCAAGGACTCCTCGCGCGGCGAACTCAACCGGAAGCTCGAGGGCTTCAAGGCGGTAGAGAACCCCGTCGGGACGGTGGCGGCGAAGACGCCGGAGGCCGTCGACCTGCTCGTGAAGACGCCGAACGCGATCGGCTACCTCCCGGCGGCGATGGCAAAGGGACTTGCCCTCAACGTCATCAAGGTCGACGGCGTCGCGCCGACCGCGGCGAACGTCGTCCAGGGCACGTACGGGATCGCTTCGCCCTTCGGGCTGGTCTGGAAGGGCGAGCCCAAGCCCGCCGCCGCCCGCTTCCTTCAGTTCCTGAAGAGCCCCGAAGCGAAGAAGATCATCATCGACTACGGGATCGTCCCCTCGGATTCGCTCTAGTCGCGCCCGGCGATGAGAGGACGGAGAGCGTGGCCCCTGGTGGCGTTTCCGCTGCTCGTCTCGTGCGCCGCGGGAGGGGGCGTCGGGCAGCCGCCGGCGCCCGGAGGCGGCGGGTATTACCCGCGCGTCCCGCCGCCGGGGGCACCCGCACCGCCTGTCGCGTTCCTGCGGTTCTCGACGCCGCAGCTCAATTTCGGCGCCGTGGCCCCGGGGGAGATCTCCGAGATCGACTGCCTGCTGGTCAATGAGGGCGACACCGACGCCGACGTGATCTCGGCGTCGGCAGCGGGGCGGGGCTTTCGCGTCTCCCGCGACGAGTGCTCCGGGCGCCCGCTGTCGCCAGGTCGTTCGTGCCGGCTCGGCGTCCGCTTCGCGCCGGTCGGCGCCGGCCCCGTCGACGGCGTGCTGACCGTGGTCGCCACGGACCCGGCGCCGCGGCGCCTGGAGCTGCCGCTCTGGGGCGAGGGGCTGCGCCGCCAGGCCGCCCCCGAGATCACCGTGGAACCCGGCGAGCCGGACTTCGGGCGCGTCGACGTCGGGACGCCGGCGTTCCTCGACGTCACCGTCGGCAACACGGGGGGCAGGAGCGTGCGGCTGCGGGAGACCAGCGTCATCGGCCCCGGCTTCGACGTGGCGCGCAACGGCTGCGCCGGGCGCGTGCTGGACCCGCGGGACGAGTGCGTCGTCGGGCTGCGCTTCGTCCCGGTGCGCCGCGGCAGCGTCACCGGGGCGATGCGCATCCGCACCGAGGACCCGGACGTCCCCCTCCACACGGTGGCCCTCGCCGGCGAGGGCAGCGACCCGGGACGGCCGGCCATCCGGCTGGGCGCGCGGGCCCTCGACTTTGGCGCGGTGGCGGCGGGGCAGGCCCGGAGCGCCGAGGTCAGGGTGGAGAGCGCGGGCCGGCGCGAGCTGCACGTGCGCTCGGTGCGCGTGGAGGGACGCTGGTTCGCCGTGCAGGACGACCGGTGCTCGGAGAGGTCGCTCGACCCGGGGGACGCCTGCATCGTGGTCGTCCGCTTCGCGCCGGTCGGGGCGGGCGGCGCCCAGGGGCGGCTCGAAGTCCTCTCGGACGATCCGGACGCGAGCGTCGCCGTGGTCGCCCTCGCCGGCAGCGGGAGGGCGCGCCAGGCGTGCCCGGTGGCGCAGCTCGACCTCGACTGGAGCGGCGTCGGAGACCCCGCGCCGCTGGTGGTCTCCGGCGTGCTGCCGCGCGGCGAGTGCCTGACCTATGAGCTGACGGTCGAGCGCGCCGGCCGCCTGCAGGTCTGCCTGCCGCCTGGCTACATCCTCCGCGCCGAGGGGTTCGAACCGGCGGAGCGTCCCGGGTGCCGGATCGGCGGCGACTCCGTGGTCTATCGCAGGTTCGTGCGCCGCGGGATCTCCGCGGGGACCGTCGTGGATCTCACCCTGACGCGCCAGGACGACGCGGGCCGGGACTTCAAGGCGTCGTTCGTCTTCCGCAGCCCGCGGCCCAGGGGCGCGCCCGAGAGCGACGCCGAGTAGAGTCGCCAGGCAAGCACGTTTCGCTGCCCGCCGGTTGCGTGACGTCGACTGCCCATTCGATCCGCAACGACACAACCCCGGCTGCCCGAGTCGTTGGGGAGCGTCCTGGCGTGTCCCAGCAAGGCAGCGAGGAGCGCGCGAGGAGGCGGGCTGGTGCCCGCCGCACGAGTGACGCGAGGAGCAACGCCGCTGGGGCGCGTCAGGGCCTCCTCAGCGACCCGGGCTTACTCTCTTATCTGCCCGTCCCCGAGCACGACGAACTTCTGGCAGGTCAGCTCCTCCAGGCCCATGGGGCCGCGCGCGTGCAGCTTCTGCGTCGAGATCCCCATCTCCGCGCCGAGGCCGTACTGGAAGCCGTCGGAAAAGCGCGTCGAGGCGTTGACGATGACCGACGAGGAGTCGACCTCGGCGACGAAACGCATGGCGCGCGCGTGGTCCCGCGTGATGATCGCGTCGGTGTGCAGCGAGCCGAAGCGCGCGATGTGGGCCATCGCCTCCTCGAGGGAGTCCACGACCTTCACGGCGAGGATGAGATCGAGGAACTCTTTGCCGTAGTCGGAGGGCTTCGCCGCCTTCACCCACGGCGCGATCTTCCGCGTCCGCGCGCAGCCGCGGATCTCGACGCCCGCCGCGCGGTAGGCCGGCAGCATCTTCCGGAAGAACGCCGGCGCGATCTTCTCGTGCACGAGCAGGGTCTCCATCGCGTTGCAGACCCCGGGGCGCTGCACCTTGGCGTTGAAGCAGACCTTCACCGCCATGGGGATGTCCGCACCCTCGTCGACGTAGGTGTGGCAGATCCCCTCGTAGTGGAAGATCACCGGGATCGTCGAGCCCTCGACGACGGCGCGGATCAGCTCCTTGCCGCCGCGCGGGATCACCAGGTCGATGACCGTGTCGAGCTTCAGCAGCTCGGCCACCGCGGCGCGGTCGGTCGTCGGCAGCATCGTCACGGCCGCCGCCGGGAGGCCCGCCTCCTCGAGTGCCCGCGCCGCCAGCCGCGCCAGCGCGGTGCTGGAGTGGAAGGCCTCGGAGCCGCCGCGCAGGATGACGGCGTTGCCGGACTTGATGCAGAGGCCGGCGGCGTCGCACGTCACGTTCGGGCGCGCCTCGTAGATGATCGCGATGACGCCCAGCGGCACGCGCATGCGGCCGACGCGCAGCCCGTTCGGGCGCACCGTCATCCGCGTGATCTCGCCGACGGGGTCGGGGAGGGCGGCGATCTCGCGCAGGCCGGCGGCCATCGCCGCGCAGCGCTTCCCGTCGAGCTTCAGGCGGTCCTGCATCGCCGCCGAGAGCTTGCGGCGCCGCGCCTCGGCGAGGTCCCTCGCGTTCGCCTCGAGCAGCGGCCCCGTCTCGGTCTCGAGCAGGCGCGCGTAGGCCAGGAGCGCCGCGTTCTTCGCGCCGGTCGAGGCGCCCGCGATCCGCCGTGCCGCCTCCTTCGCGGCCAGGGCCAGCTCCAGCACGGGTGACTTCGTCTTCGCCATCGTCCCCTCCCGGGTCACGCCTTGGGTTTGTCCTGCGGGGCCGCCGTCACGACCATCTCGTCGCGGTGCACGACCTCGTCCTCGCGGTGGCAGCCGAGGCAGCGCAGCCGCTCGGTGGTCAGCCCCTGGATCCCCGCGATCTCCGCCGCGCCGTAGCGCGTCAGGCCGCGCGCGATCTCCTTCCCGTCCGGTCCCACGATCCGCACCGGGTCGCCCGCCGCGAACTCGCCGCGCGTGCCCGTCACCCCCGCGGGCAGGAGGCTCTTGCCGCCGCGCACGAGCGCGCGCGCCGCCCCCGCGTCGACGAGCACGTCGCCGGCCGGCGCGAGCGCGTGCCGGATCCAGTGCTTCTTGCCCGCGAGGCGGCGTCCCGCGGGGAGGAAGACCGTCCCGACCGGATCCCCCGCCAGCAGCCGCCCGATGTTCTCGGGGTCCTGGCCGGAGGCGATCACCATCGGGATGCCGTAGTCGGAGGCCCGGCGCGCCGCGACGAGCTTCGTGCGCATGCCGCCGGTGCCCACGGCCGACGAGGTGCCGCCCGCGCTCTCGAGCAGCGCCGCGTCGACGCCGCGCACCGTCGGCACCAGCGTCGCCCGCGGATCGGTGCGCGGGTCGGCGGTGTAGAGCCCCTCGATGTCCGAGAGGATCACGAGCAGGTCCGCGCAGACGAGCACCGCGACCGTCGCCGAGAGCGTGTCGTTGTCGCCGACGCGGATCTCGTCCACCGCCACCGTGTCGTTCTCGTTGATCACCGGGACGACGCCGTACTCCAGCAGCGTCCCGAGGGTGTTCGCCGCGTTGGTGAAGCGCCGCCGGTCGGCAAGGTCCCCGCCGGTGAGCAGCACCTGGGCGACCTGCAGGCCGCGCACGCGGAAGGCGTGCTCCCACGCGGCCATGAGGTAGCTCTGGCCGACGGCGGCGGCGGCCTGCTTCTCGGGGATCGTGCGCGGGCGCCGCAGCAGCTTCAGCCGCCCGGTTCCGGCCGCGATGGCCCCGGAGGTGACGACCACGGGCGAGCCGCCGGCGGCCGCGAAGCGCGCCACCTGCCCGGCGAGCGCGTCGATCCTGGCGACGCTCAGGTTGCGGTCCTCGGTGACGAGGCTCGAGCCGACCTTGAACACGACGCGGGCGACGGCGCCGACCTCGCGGACGCGGCAGCGGGCGGCGCGGCTCACGCGCTGACCCTCCGCCGGCGCGACGGCCGTGCCGCGGCAGCGCCGTCGCGGTCGGCGCGCTCGATCCGCTCGAGCGCCTGCTTGATCGCGTAGACCAGCTCGCGCAGCCCCTGGCGCGTCGCCGCCGAGATGACGTGCAGCGTCGTGCGCCGCCGCGCCGCGAAGCGCCGCAGCCGCTCGAGGTTCTCGGCGGCCTCGGGGAGGTCCGCCTTGTTCGCCACCAGCAGCTGGGGCTTGTCCGCGAGCCCGCCGCCGTAGGCGTCCAGCTCGTCGTTGATCGCGCGCCAGTCCTCGAGCGGGTCGCGGCCGGCCTGGGGCGAGAGGTCGACGAGGTGCAGGAGCAGCCGCGTGCGCGAGAGATGGCGCAGGAAGCGCGTGCCGAGACCGGCGCCCCGCGATGCCCCGGGGATGAGCCCCGGCACGTCGGCGACGACGAAGCTCTCGCCCTCCTCGAGGCGCACCACCCCCAGGTGCGGCGTCAGCGTCGTGAAGGGATAGTCGGCGATCTTCGGCTTCGCCGCCGAGATCGCCGCGATCAGCGTGCTCTTGCCCGCGTTCGGAAAACCGACGATCCCGACGTCTGCCAGCAGCTGCAGCTCGAGGATGAGCTCGAACGCCTCGCCCGGCTCGCCCGGCTGCGTCTTGCGCGGCGCCTGGTTGGTCGCGGACACGAACGCCGCGTTGCCGAGCCCGCCGCGGCCGCCCTTCGCGACCACCAGCCGCTGGCCGGGCTCGGTGAGGTCGGCGATCACCTCGCCGGTGCCCTTGTCGCGCACGATCGTCCCCTGGGGCACCGGCAGCACGACGTCCTCCGCGGCCGCCCCGGACTGGTTCTTGCCGCGCCCGTGCTCGCCGTGCCGGCCGCGGTGGATGGGGCGGTAGCGGAAGTCGATGAGGGTCTTGACGTGCGGGTTGGCCTCGAGGACGATGTCCGCCCCCTTGCCGCCGTTGCCGCCGTCGGGGCCGCCCATCGGGACGTACTTCTCCCGGCGGAAGCTCAGGCAGCCGCGGCCGCCGTGGCCGGCCTGGACGGTGATCGTGACCTCGTCGACAAACATCGCGTCCCCTCAAAAAGCAAACGAGGCGTGCCCGGGTGGACACGCCTCGCTGCGCTCGCGCCGGCGGCGAACCGCCGGGGCCGGCGCTACAGCGCCTCGATGCCGATGAGCTTGCGGCCGCCGGCGATGACCCGGAAGACGACCTTGCCCTCGATCTTCGCGAACAGCGTGCAGTCCCGCCCCATCCCGACGTTCGGGCCCGGGTGGTAGACGGTGCCGTGCTGGCGCACCAGGATGCTCCCGGCGCTGACCTTCTGCCCGCCGAAGCGCTTGACGCCGAGTCGCTGTCCCTCGCTGTCGCGGCCGTTGCGCGAGGCGCCTTGTCCTTTTTTGTGAGCCATGGTCCTCTCCCCTTACGCGACGGTGATCCCGCTGATCTTGACGCGGGTGTAGTGCTGCCGGTGGCCGGTCTTGCGCCGCTGGTTCTTGCGCCGCTTGAACTTGAAGACCGTGACCTTGGGCCCCTTCACCGGGGCTTCCTCGTCGTCGCTGAGCACTTCCCCGGTGACCTTGACCTGGGAGAGGGTCGGGCGGCCGACGAGGGTCTGGTCCGGGCCGACGAACATCAGCACCCGGTCGAACGAAACCGAGGCGCCCTTCTCGGCGCCGAGCAGCTCGACGTCGATGGTGTCGCCGACGCCGACGCGGTATTGCTTTCCGCCGGTCTCAAGGATGGTGTACATACGCTTCTCCTCCTCGCACACAACAGTTCCGAAAGAAGCCCGATTATCAACGGATTGGCGGGATTGTCAAG
>DATDCY010000305.1 GCA_036524115.1 bacterium
GATGCGGTGCCACGCGCTCACGTCGGGCTCCGGCGCCGACAGACCGAAGTAGCGGCACACTTCCGTGTCGAAGCCCTGGCCGTGATAGGAGATCGGGACCTGATAGATCGTGTCGACGTCGAGCGCCTGGATCGCGCGCTCCGGCTGGATGTTGCAGAACAGCGCGATCTTGCGCCGGGCATCGGCGGGAATCTCGCGATCGCAGCGGCAGAGCAGGATATCCGGCTGGATACCGACCGATTGCAGCTCCTTGACCGAATGCTGGGTCGGCTTGGTCTTCAGCTCGCCGGCCGCCGGGATCCAGGGGATCAGGGTCAGGTGCACGAACATGGTGCGCTCAGGCCCCAGCTCGTTGCCGAGCTGGCGGATCGCTTCCAGGAACGGCAGGCTTTCGATGTCGCCGACCGTGCCGCCGATCTCGCACAACAGGAAATCCTCGTCGCCCAGGTCGGCCTTGATCCAGTCCTTGATCGCGTCGGTGACGTGGGGAATGACCTGGACCGTGCTGCCGAGGTATTCGCCGCGGCGCTCCTTGTGGATGACGTTCTGGTAGATGCGTCCGGTCGTGACGTTGTTCGACTGTGACAGCGACCGGTCGATGAACCGCTCGTAGTGGCCGAGGTCCAGGTCCGTCTCGGCGCCGTCGTCGGTGACGAACACCTCGCCGTGCTGGATGGGGTTCATCGTGCCCGGGTCGATGTTGATGTACGGGTCGAACTTCTGGAGCGTCACGGAGAGGCCGCGCGCCTCGAGCAGCGCGCCGATGGAGGCGGAGGCCAGCCCCTTGCCGAGCGAGGAGAGGACACCACCGGTGACGAAGATGTACTTCGGCTTCATCGGACTGACCGCTCGCGATGCCGTCGCTGCTTCATCGGTCGGCGATTATGTGCGCCGGTCCGCGGGTTGTCAACTTCCGCCGCCGCCGGCTGGTACGGAAAATGCTTGCGCCCGCGAGCGGCCCCCGTCCGCGAAGCACATCGGGTCGCGCTCCCGCAGCGGATCGAGGCCGAACCCGTGCGCGACGGCCATGCAGCCGCCGCACACGGGCCGGATCGGGCACCCGGCGCACGCGGCGCACCCGGCCCGGTAGCGCCGGGCGGCCTCCGAGTCGTAGACCGCCGCGATGCCCTCGCGCACGACGTCGCCGACCGGCGAGGGGAACTTGCGGCAGGCATGGGCCTCGCCATCCGGAAGCAGCGCCAGGAAGTCGAAGGCCGCGCCGCAGCCGCAGCCCGTGCACCCGCCCGAGGGCGGCTCCCCCCGGCGCCGCAGGACGATCGCGGCCAGGTTGTCCTTGACGCCGAGCGCCGGGTCCGCCGCGGCCGCGGTGACGTACTCCTCCAGGAAGCGCTCGTAGCGCTCCCGGGAGGGAAGACGGAGGGCCGCGCCCTCCCCCACCATCGCGAGGCGGTTGAACTGGAAGACATCGACGAGGCCGCGGAGGCGGGCGGCGAGCGGAAGCACCTGGTCGACGTTGGCGTCCGTCAGCGTGAGCATGACCGCCGCTGGGACGCCCAGGTCCCGGAGGTGGCGCAGGAACTCCTCGGTCCGGGCGAAGTGCCCCGCCCCGCGCACCCAGTCGTTGTGCCCCGGCAGCCCTTCGAGGCTGACCTGGAAGAACAGCGGCGCGCGGACGGCGAGCATCTCCTCGATGCGCCGGCGCGGCGACGGGTTGCCGAGGACCCCGACGCCGAAGCCGTGGCCGGCCGCCGCCGCGTAGAGCTCGAGGAAGTGCGGGTGCAGCAGCGGGTTGCCGCCGCTGAAGGAGACGACGCCGGCCACCCGCCGGGCGCGGCAGAACCGGCGCAGGTCCTCGAGCACGCCCAGCGCCTGCTCGCGGGGGACGCCGGGCCGCTCGCTGCGGTCGTAGCAGTGACGGCAGCGCAGGTCGCAATCCTGCGTCAGGTGCCACTGGAGCGTGAACGTGGCCGACTCCCGGTAGCGGGGATCCGCCAGTTCCCCCGCCGGAAAACCGTCGCCGCGGCGGACGAGCGGGCGCGGCGCGAGGACCAGGCCCTCCCCGGCGGCACCCGCCAGCAGCGCCTCGACGTCGCCCTCGCACAGGGCGGCAGCCGCCGCGGCGACGGCGACGGGCAACCGCCCGGCGACGATCTTGAGCACCAGCAGGTCCCGCGGCTCGGCCGCGCGCACCGTCGCCTGCCCCGCGAGCGGCGGACGCCAGACCAGCAGGAGACCGTCTCCCGCCTGCACGAGCCTGAGGGTCGGATTGAGCTCGGGGCGCTCACCCGGCGCCCAGCGTGGGGGGGCCGCCGCGGCCGAAACCGCGGCCAGGGCCTCGCGCACCCCGGAGAACGTGGCCGCCCGCGGGAGAACGCCGTTCCGGTCCATCGAATGGTAAACCTAGACGGGCTCCCGGGGGGTGTCAACCGGGGGTGGCGCGCACCCGCCCCGGCGTGACGGCGCGGTTGCAAACGGGGGGCGGGATTGGTATAAGCATTCGTTAATGTTCCCTATTCGAAGTTGTGTCCGCGCCGCGGCGGCGCTGGCGGCCGTGTTGGTGCTGTCGGCGGCGGCCACGGCCCGCGCCGGCGGCGTGTACTTCGTCAAGGAGGGGGACACCCTCGCCAGGGTCGGCCGGATCTTCGGCATCGGGGTCGACGAGATCCGCGCGGCCAACCCGCTCGTCGGCGATCGCATCGCGCCGGGCGACCGGCTGCGCATTCCCGACCCGGTCGCCCCCGTCGCCGTGGCGGCCGGCATGCCCGACCAGACCGTGCGCCACGGCGTGGACCAGGAGCGGGTACGCCAGATGGTGTGCCGCGAGGAGACCGTCTACCACGCGGTCGCGAAGGGCGAGACCCTCACGGCGATCGCCCGGCGCTACCACACGTCCATCGGGGAGCTGCGGCAGATCAACGGCCTGCGCTCGCGCTCGCGGCTGGCCGTCGGGCAGCGGCTGGTCGTCCGCCGGTCGGGCCCGCGGACGCACGTCGTGCGCCGCGGCGAGACGCTGACCCGCGTCGCCGCGCTCCGGCACGTCCCCGTCGCCGACCTGCGCCGCCTCAACGGCCTGGAGGACGACGACCTGGCAGCCGGGCAGCGGCTCATCCTCGAGCCGTGCGACCGCCTCGCCGCGGCCGGCAGCGAGCCTCCCCCTCTCGGCGGGCCGGCGTCGGACGAGGAGTTCCGCGAGGCCGTCGCCGCGGCCGCGGCGCTGGCATCGCGCGAGGCCCAGGGCCTCGTCAACGCGGCGCCGGCGGCGGTGCCCGCCTCCGACCCCGCGGCGGCGCCCCCCGGCATCGCGCAGCGGGTGATCGGCATGGCGAAGACCATGCTGAACATCCCCTATCGCTTCGGCGGGACGACGCTGCGCGGCATCGACTGCTCGGCGTATGTCCAGATGGTCTTCGGCCTCATCGACCTGCAGCTGCCCCGCACGGCGCGCGAGCAGTTCGCCCTCGGCGCCCGCGTCGAGCGCGCGGCGCTCGCCGTCGGCGATCTGGTCTTCTTCCGCACCTACGCCAGGTTCCCCTCGCACGTCGGCATCTACCTGGGCGACGACCTCTTCATCCATGCCTCCTCGGTCGGCCGCAAGGTGACGATCGACAGCCTCGACCAGGGATACTATCGCAAGCGCTTCCTCGGCGGGCGCCGTGTCATCGACGACGACGGCCCCGCGCTGGCCGCCGCCCCCTGACGCTTTCCGCGCGTCGGCGGCAGGACGGCATTCTCCCGATGGGCACGGTGGGCGCGGCTGACGCCTCCGGCTGGACCTACCAGGGGCTGACGCGCCGCTTCGGCGACGACCTCGCGGCGATCGAGCGGGCGATCGCGGGGAACCTCGGCTCGGACAACGAGCTGCTCCGGACGATGGCAGCCCACGTGGCCCTCAGCGGCGGCAAGCGCCTGCGGCCGCTGCTCGTCGTCCTCACCGCGCGGCTCAGCGGGTACGACGGCGAGGGCCACGTCCCGCTCGGCAACGCCGTCGAGTACCTCCACGCGGCCACCCTGCTGCACGACGACGTCCTCGACCAGGCCGAGGTGCGCCGCGGCGCCCCCTCGGCCAACGCCGTCTGGGGGAACCACCTGGCCGTGCTCGGCGGCGACTTCCTCTACACCACCGCCTTCGACCTGCTCCTGGCGGGGGCCCCGCGCGAGGTGATCCGGATGCTCTGCCGCTGCTCGCTCGACATGGTCGAGGGCGAGGTCCTCCAGCGCCGCTGGCGCAACCGCGCCGACATCGACGAGGCGACCTACGTCGCGATCGTCGCGCGCAAGACCGCCAGCCTCATCGCCGGCTGCTGCCGCTCGGGGGCCCTCCTCGCGCGCGCCGAGGCCCCCGCCGTCGAGGCGCTCGGGCGGTTCGGCACCGCGCTCGGGACCGCCTTCCAGGTCATCGACGACACGCTCGATTACCTGGCGGACCCCGCCCGGCTCGGCAAGGCGCTCGGCGGGGACCTGCGCCAGGGGACGGTGACGCTGCCGCTGATCCACCTGCTGCGCCGCGAGGGCATCCCGCGCGAGCAGGAGCGCGTCCGCGACGTCATCGGCCGCGGCGAGGCCACCGACGCGGAGGTCGCCTGGATCGCGGGCCTGCTGCGCGAGCACCGGTGCGGCGAGAGCGCGATCGCCCGCGCCCGGACGTTCGCGGCGGAGGCGCGCGCGGCGCTCGACCCGCTCGCCGGCACCGAGCTGCGCGAGGCGCTGCTCGCCGCCGCCGACTTCGTCATCGCCCGCGATTACTAGGTCGCCCGGGCCGCTGAGGAGGCCCTGACGCGCCCTGGCGTCGTTGTTCCTTGCCTCGCTTGTGCGGCGGGCACCAGCCCGCCTCCGCGCCCGCTCGTCCCTGCCTTGGTGGAACGCACCGGGACGCTCCCGGTCGGCCAGGGCAGCCAATTCAGGGGCGGCTGAGATCCGATTGTGGCGGCGGGGCGTCCCCGCAGGCGACGAGCGGCCGGAGCCGCTCGACGAGTCTCTTGCCCACGCCGGACACGGCGTCGAGATCCTCGACGCTGCGGAAGGGCCCGTGCGCGCCCCGGTGGGCGACGATCCGCGACGCGAGCGACGCGCCGACCCCCGGCAGCGCCTCGAGTTCCGCCGCGGTCGCGGCGTTGAGGTCGATGCGCACCTCGAGGCGCGGGTCGTCGGCCACGGGGACCTCCAGGGGGGTCTGCCCGGCCCGGCGCGCCGCGAGGAGCGTGGCGGCGAGCAGCGCCGCGGCCGCGACCAGCAGCACGCGCTGCGCGGCGCGCGGCCAGGGCGGGCCCATCACTCCGCCGCGCGGTCCTTGTGGAGCTTGTACTCGATGGCGTCGACGAGCGCCTGCCACGAGGCCTCGATGATGTTCGTCGAGACCCCGACCGTGCCCCAGCGGCCTTCGCGGTCGCCGGACTCGATGAGCACGCGCACCTGCGCCGCCGTGCCCGCCTCCGCGGTGAGCACGCGCACCTTGTAGTCGACCAGCTCCATCTCGCGCAGCGTCGGATAGAAGCCGTAGAGCGCCTTGCGCAGCGCCGAGTCCAGCGCGTTGACCGGGCCCTTCCCCTCGGCGGCCGTGTGCTCGGTCTTGCCGCCGACGACCAGCTTGACGGTCGCCTCCGAGATCGGCTCCTCGCGCTCCTTGCGCTTCTCGATGATCACCCGCGCCCCCTTGAGCTCGAAGAAGCGCCGCTCCAGCCCCAGGATGCGCTTCATGAGCAGCTCGAAGGAGGCCTCGGCGCCCTCGAACTGGAAGCCGCGCCCCTCGAGCTCCTTGAGGTGCGCGAGGATCGCCAGCGCCTTCGGGTCCTTCGACTTGAGGTCGATGCCGAACGCCGCGGCCTTGTGCAGCACGCTCGCGCTCCCCGAGTAGTCCGAGACGAGCACGCGCTGGCGGTTGCCGACGTCCTCGGGCCGCACGTGCTCGTAGGTCAGGGCGTTGCGCAGGATCGCGCTGACGTGCACCCCCGCCTTGTGGGCGAACGCCGAGTCGCCGACGTACGGCTGGTGCTTCCAGGAGGGCATGTTCGCCAGTTCGGAGACGAAGCGCGAGAGTTCGCGCAGCCGTGCGAGCGACTCCGGCGGCACGCAGTGCAGGCCCAGCTTGAGCTGGAGCGTCGGCACGATCGAGCAGAGGTTGGCGTTGCCGCAGCGCTCGCCGTAGCCGTTGACCGTGGCGTGCACCTGGTCGCAGCCGGCGGCGACCGCCGCGACCGAGTTGGCGACCGCCATCTCGGCGTCGTTGTGGACGTGGATGCCGAGGCGCGCGTGCGGCAGGTGCCGGCGAACCGCGCGGACGACCTCGACCAGCTCGCCGGTGACCATGCCGCCGTTGGTGTCGCAGAGCACGAGCCAGTCGGCGCCGGCGGCCGCCGCGGCGTCCAGCGTCGCCAGCGCGTGCTCGCGGCTGCCGCGGAACCCGTCGAAGAAGTGCTCCGCGTCGTAGACGACCTCGCCGACCTCGGCCTTGAGGAAGGCCACCGAGTCGGCGATCATCGCCAGGTTCTCCTCCACCGGCACCCGCAGGACCTCGCGCACGTGCAGGTCCCAGCTCTTGCCGAAGATCGCCACCGCCGGCGTGCCGGCGGCCACGAGCGCCCGCAGCGTCTCGTCCTCGGCGGCGGCGCGGCGCGCGCGGCGGGTCGAGCCGAACGCCACGACCCGCGCGTGCTTCAGCGGCAGGCGGCGGACCCGCTCGAAGTAGGTCGAGTCCTTGGGGTTCGCGCCCGGCCAGCCGCCCTCGATGTAGTGGACGCCGAACTCGTCGAGCTGGCGGGTGATCCGCAGCTTGTCCTCGACCGAGAAGGCGATGTCCTCGGCCTGGGCGCCGTCGCGCAGCGTCGTGTCGTAGAGCTGGACGCGGCGCTCGTGCCTCACAGGTCGCGGTCCCCGGCGACGGCGCCGCTGCCGAGCGCGAAGGCCTCGTGCAGGACGCGCGTCGCCAGCTCCGCGTACTTGGACTCGATGAGGCAGGAGATCTTGATCTCCGAGGTGCCGATCGAGAGGATGTTGATGTTCTGGTCGGCCAGGGCGCGGAACATCTTCGCGGCGACGCCGGCGTGGCTGCGCATCCCGGTGCCGACGATCGAGATCTTGGCCAGGTTGTCCGCCGTCACCAGGCCCTTGGCCCCCACGGCGGCGAGCACGGGCGCCAGCGCGTCGCGCGTGCGCTCGGCGTCCGCCTTGAGCACCGTGAAGGTGATGTCGGTCGTCCCCTCGCGGCTGAGGTTCTGCACGATCAGGTCGACGAGGACGCCGGCCTCGGCGATCGCCTGGAAGATCTGCGCGGCGACGCCGGGGCGGTCGGGCGCCCCCTGGATCGTGATCTTGCTCTCGTTCCTGCTCAGCGTCACGCCCGAGACGAGCACCTGTTCCATCGAGGGGTCCTCCTTGATCACCATCGTGCCGGGCTGGTCGGTGAAGCTCGAGCAGACCCGGACCGGGACGTTGTAGTTGGCCGCGTATTCCACGGAGCGCGCCTGGAGCACCTTGGCGCCGAGCGAGGCCATCTCGAGCATCTCCTCGTAGGAGACCCGTGGGAGCAGCCGCGCATCCGGCACGACGTTCGGGTCCGAGGTGTAGACGCCGTCGACGTCCGTGTAGATGTCGCAGCGGTCGGCCTCGATCGCCGCCGCGAGCGCCACGGCCGTCAGGTCCGAGCCGCCGCGGCCGAGCGTCGTGATGTCGTCGTCGGGGGTGATCCCCTGGAAGCCGGCCACCACCGCGACCTCGCCGCCGTCGAGCGCCTCGCGGACACGGTCGGCCTCGACCTTGCGGATCCGCGCGCGGGTGAAGTCGGTATCCGTCAGGAAGCCGGCCTGCCAGCCCGTGAACGAGCGCGCCGGGCACCCGAGGTCGCGCAGCGCAATCGCCAGCAGCGCGATCGTGACCTGCTCGCCGGTGGCGACGAGCACATCCTGCTCGCGCGCGTCGGGCCGCGGCGAGACCTCCTGCGAGAGCTTGAGCAGGCGGTCGGTCTCGCCGCTCATGGCGGAGACGACCACCGCGACCCGGTTGCCGGCGGCGGCCGCGTAGGCGACCAGCCGCGCGACGTTCCTGATGCGCTCGGGGGACCCGACCGAGGTGCCGCCGAACTTCTTGACAATGAGTGCCATCTTTCAGTCTCTCCTCGGAAAAAGGTGAAGGAATTGTAGCGATTACCGGTGGGGTGTCAATGCGCCGGACCCCGCCGCCAGGCGCCGCTTCTCAGGACCCGGATGCTGTGCTATTAATGCAGCCTCAGGGAGGGACACCGATGAGCGATTACCTTGCCGCAGGGCGCCTGGAGGACCACCCGTTCGCCGAGCTCGCGGGCCGCATCTTCCGCGAAG
>DATDCY010000306.1 GCA_036524115.1 bacterium
CGGGGCGGGCGAGCGTCCCCTCGATGGGGTCGTCGAAGCCGTGCGTGCGGCGCGAGCGCAGCAGCGCCGCCAGCGGCGGGACCGGCGCGAACAGCTCCTGCAGGTCGCGCCCGGCGAGCGCGGCGGCATCGGTCTCCAGCAGCGCGGCGGCCGCCGGGTTCGCGCCGTGAATGCGGCCGCGCCGGTCGATGAGGACGCAGGGCAGGGGAGCGGTCAGCCAGCTGTCGCCGGCGCCGGCCGGCGGTTTCTTCGCGGTGCGCATACGATGAAGCGGATGGTAGAGAGCGGGCCGTCCCAAGTCAACGCATTTCCGGCCCGTTGCCGACACTGCGGCACCAGGCGGAGGGACGCGCTAGCTCACGCGCGAGTTCAGCGCACCGCGACCGGGACAAGATCGTCCATCGGGATCGGCACGGTGGCCCGCGACGACGGGAGTTCGGACGACACCGTCGCCGCACCGTCACTGACGGCGATCACCAGGTCCACGTCCCCGACCGCCGCGAGCCGATGCGTGATGATGACCGTGGTGCGCCCGCGCATCAGCTTTCGCAGCGAGGCCATCACGAGCGCCTCGGTGACGGAGTCGAGCGAACTGGTCGGCTCGTCCAGGATGAGGATCGGCGCGTCCCTGAGAAACGCCCGCGCGATCGCGATGCGCTGTCTCTGGCCGAGGGAGAGCAGCTGCCCCTGCCCGCCGACCCGCGTCTCGTAGCCCGACGGCAGCTGTTCGATGAACTCGTGGGCACCGGCGGAGCGCGCCGCCGCCCGGATCTGCGCCGCCGTCGCGGCGGGCCTGCCGTACGCGATGTTCTCGCCGACCGTGACGTCGAAGAGCATCGGTTCCTGCAGCACGAGGGCGATGTTGCGGCGCAGCGAGGAGAGCTGAAGGCTCTTGAGGTCGTGCCCGTCGAGCGTGATCCTGCCGGACGTCGGATCGTAGAAGCGCACGATCATGCCGGCGAGGGTGCTCTTGCCGGCGCCCGAGGGTCCGACGAGCGCGACCCTCGCACCGGCGGGGATGGCCACCGAGACCGCGGAGAGCACCGGCGGCCCGCCGGGGTACCGGAAGGAGACGTCCTCGAAGACGACCCTCCCGCGGGCGGGCGCGGCCAGCGCGGTCGCCCGCGGCGCGTCCACGATGCCTGGCAGCGTGTCCAGCACCTCGTACACGCGGCGGGCGCGCGCCGCGGCGCCCTGCAGGTTCCCGGCGGTGAACGAGAGGATCTCGAGCGGTTCGTAGAGCATCCAGGCGTACGACACGAGGAGCACCACGTCGCCGGCGGTCAGACGGCCGGCGATCACGCGGGAGGCGGCGGTCCAGACGACCACCGCAACGCCTGCGGCAAGAAACAGGTTGACCGCCGCCTGCGAACCGGCCTCGAGGAGGTTGAAGCGGAGCGAGGCACGGAAGCTGGCGTGGGCGTGCCGGCGCACCCGCGCGCTCTCGTGCTCCTCGCGGCCGAAGGTCTGCACGGCGCGAATCCCGGTGAGGGTTTCCTGCACCGTCGAGCTGATCTCGCTCTCGCGCGCGCACCACTGATTGGAGCGTTCCGTCATCGTGGCGTCCATCCTGCGGATGAGCAGCACCAGCGGGGGGACGACCGAGAGAGCGGCCAGCGTCAGCATCACATCGCGCGAGAGCATGACCAGGGTGATGCCGACGAGCGTGGCGGCGGCCGTCACTCCGGGCACGATGCCGTCGCTGAAGATCTGGTTTGCGCTCGCGGTGTCCGCCGTGACCCGGTGCAGCGAGTCGCCGACCGGGCGGGAGCTGTGGTAGCCCAGCGACAGGCGCTGGAGATGGTCGAAGAGGACGGCGCGCATGCGAACAACCATGTGCAGGCCGGCTGCAGAGAAGACATAGCTGCTGGCCACCCTGAAGAGGCCGACCATCGCCTCGATCGCCAGCACGGCGGCGCAGAGCACGAACAGCAGGCCGCGATTCGGCTCGGCGAACAAGGCGACGCTCTCCCCGAGGGCGGCGGAGATCCTTGCGAGGAGCGCCGGCGGGTCCTCCGCCCCGAGCACGACATCGACGACCAGCTTCAGAGGCCACGGCTGCAGCAGAGTCGCGGCGGAGGAGGCGGCGACCAACAGGAGCCCGAACGTGATGCGACGCCACTCCGCCGGCGCGAACTGCCTGAGCAGGCGGGCGACGATGTGAAGCGTCGTCCGTGGAGATTCCATGACACGACCCCCGCGAAACGATGCATTTCACCGGGTGCGCCGGTGTGCCCCAAAACGGCCTTTTCCTCGAACGGACGGTGATGGACGGTTACAGGATCAACGGGAATTGTGCGGCGAAGCGGGGATCAAAGTCAAGAGTGGGACGGCCACCCGCGGAGGCCGGTTTGGCCCGGCGAGTATCGGCCGGTCGGCCCGGGCGTTGACGGGCACCGGCGCCAGGCGTATTGATTCATCCATGCCAAAGGATCCTCCTCAGGCGGCAATCGGCGACCTCGCGACCCTCTTCGCCGCCGGCCGCTTCGGCGAGATCGAGCGGGTGCTGCGCGAGCGGCCCTCGCTGCTCGCCGAGACCGCGCCGCTGCTGGCCGCGGGCGAGCCCGACGCCGTCGGCTCGCTGCTGCAGGTCGTGGCGCGGGTCGGCTTCGACTACCCGGACGATGTCTTCCCCGTGCTCCCGGCCATCGCGGCGCTCCTCGACCACCCCGAGCCCTGGGTGCGCTCCGACGCCGCCAACGCCTTCGGCACGGCGGTCTTCACGCACCGCGCGCCGGCGGCCGCCGCCGTCCCGCGGCTGCGGGCACTGCTCGACGACGCGCTGCCGCAGGCGCGCGCCGACGCCGCCCGTGCTCTCGGCAACATCGGCTTCTACCACCCGGACCTGGCCGGGGCCGCGGTGCCGCGGCTCATCGCGCTTCTCGACGGCGGCGAGGACGAGGAGCGCGAGGCCGCGGCGCATGCGCTCGGCAAGATCGGCGCCAGCTCGCCGGAGCTGCTGCCGCAGATCTTCCCGCGGCTGGTGCGCGAGCTGGAGAAGACGCACGAGGCGGCCTGCAGCGGCATCCTGCTGGCGTTCGGCAGCGTCGGCCAGCATTTCCCGGACATGGTGCGCGAGCACATCCCGAAGCTGCTGCGTTTCCTGCGCAGCGCCAACCCCGACACCGTGCGCTACGCGGTGCTCGCCCTGGGGAACCTCGCCACCGCCAACCCCGCGCTCGTGCGCGAGGCCCGGCCGGAACTCGAGCGCCTGGCGGCGTCGGCGGACGCGGACCTCTCCGCCAACGCCAGGATGGCCCTCGCGCTGCTGTAGCCGCGCGTCAGGAGGCGGCGGGCAGCAGGGTGTCGATGACCTGCTTGAGGTCGTGCAGCTGGAACGGCTTGGTGAGGTAGGCATCGGCGCCGGCGGACGTGCCCCGCGCGAGGTCTCCCTCCTGGGCGCGCACGGTGACCATGACCAGCGGGATCGCGCGCGTGGCTTCGTCGCGTTTCAGCCGCTCGCACAGTTCATAGCCGTTGAGCCGCGGCATGATGATGTCCGTGACGATCAGGTCCGGCCGCGTGGCGCGCGCGACGATCAGCGCCTCTTCGCCGTCGCCGGCCGCGATGCACTCGAAGCCGAGATTTCGCACCGTCTCCTCGAACGCGTAGAGGATGTTCGGTTCGTCGTCGACCACCAGCACCCGCCGCCCCGGCCGTGCCGCCTGCCGGCGCTCGTGGTCCTTCACGAATTCCTCGACGGAGAGCTCGCCCGCGGCCCAGCGCTGGCGGTACGAGCACTCCGCGCACTCCTCGCGCTCCTTGCGGCCCTCGGCTATCGCCAGGTGCCAGCAGAAGATCACCCGCAGGTCGCGCACCTTGCAGCCGGCGGTGCAGCGCTTGTGCTGCCAGCAGAACTCGAACGCCATGACACGCCCCCAGCGCACGGCATGCGCGCTTCGTCTCCGCCCGAACGGGTCGGATTTCGATGGCATAGATGTACCACAGCGGAGGCCCCGGGGGAAGGGGCGGGAGGCCGGGATCAGCGGGCGGGCGCGCCCCCTGCCGGGCTCTCCCGGTACTCCTCGAGCTCGCGCACGAGCGCCGCGACGCGCTCCACCGCCAGTTCCGTGAGGCGCCGGCCCTTCTCCGCGCTCGCCGCCGACGGGTCGCCCCAGACGCCGCCGCGCCAGTGCCGCCGCTTGTCGCGCACCAGCCGCGCCTCGGGGAAGTCGGGCCACTCCGCCGGCGAGGTCCCCTTGACCAGCTCGGGGCGCAGGTGCAGCACCCGCGAGGTCTCGATCTCGCCGGCGTGCGAGTCGTCGCGGGCCGCGACGATCCCCGCCCCGGCCGCCCGCACCTCGTCGTACTCGGAGATGACGCTGACCGCGATGTCGGGCAGCTCGTCGAGCAGGTGCTCGCCGGCGTCGACGAGCGTCAGCACGTGCGTGCGGCCGGCGTGGCCGGAGATGAGCACGAAGAAGCGCATGCCGTGGCGGTGGAAGTCCCGCACGAGGTCGAGGGCGATCGCGCGCAGCGTCGCCGTCGAGACGCCGATCGTCCCGGGGTGGTTGCGCGTGCTGCGCTGCACCCCGTAGGCGACCGCCGGCGCGACGTGGGCGCCGGTGCGCTCGGCCACGCGCCGGCAGACCTCGACCACCTGCAGGGTGTCGGTGCAGAGCGGCAGGTGCGCGCCGTGCTCCTCGAGCGAGCCGAAGGGGATGAGCACCGTGCGGGAGCGCTCCAGCCCGCGCTCGTACTCGGGCATCGTGACGTCGTCGAGGATCACCGCGCCGGCTCCGGCCGTGGCGCGGCCCGCAACGCCGCCGTCCCCTCGCGCCAGACGTGGATGTCCCGCGCGATCTCCTCCTCCATGGCCAGCTGCGTGTGCTCGCACTGGACGACCATCGTCGGGTAGTGCTGGTGGACGCGCACGCGCATCCCCGGCGCGATCCCGAACGCCATCAGCTTGTGCAGCCGCGCGGGGGAGGCGGAGCTGAGGTAGGCGACCTTCCCCTCCTCGCCGGCGGCCAGGCGCGTGAGCGGCACGACGAGGCTCTCGACGCTCTGGCGCGCCTCGCGGCAGCAGCGGCCCTCGGGGATCGGCGAGCCGTGGGGGCACTCGCGCGGGTGCCCGAGCAGGGTGCAGATGCTCTCGGTGACCTGGTCGGCGAGCATGTGCTCGAACTCGCAGGCGCTCTCCTCGGTGGCCTCCACCGCCATGTGCAGGATGTCGTGGAGCAGCCGCTCGGCGAGGCGGTGGCGCCGGATGACCTGCCGCGCCGCCTCGTCGCCGGCGGGCGTGAGGGTCAGCCGCCCGCCCTCGGCCTGGACGAGGCCCTGCGCCGTGAGCTGCGCCACCAGGTCCGCCTCGAGCGGGACCTTGGTGACCTCCTGGACCGCCTCGAGGCCCTCGCGGCCCTGCTCGCGGGCGCTCCAGAGCCCCTCGAGCGCCTCTTCGAGCGAGTGGGAGTGGTCGTGTGGCTCGCGCATGGGGGCGATTGTAGGGAATGCGCCGGCGCGGAGCAAGTCGGCGCGGACGCGCCGACCAGCAGGGGCGGGCCTGTCTCCTGGTTCTCCTTGACCGTTTCCGTCCCGTTCGTCGTGAAGCAAACCTGCCGATTCCGGGTGGTCGAGATTTCCGCTGTTCTGCCGGATCCGCGCGTCCGCGTGGATCAACAGCAAGTCGGCGCGGACGCGCCGACCTGCGGGGGCAGGCTTGTCACCCGGCTCGTCCTGATCTCTTCCGCCCCGTTCTTCGTGAGCGAAACCGGGCCATTCCCAGTGGTTGACAGGCCTGCTGCTCTGCTGGATCCGCGCGGACGCGCGGATCTGGGGTGCTGCCGTCCTCGGTGGGGACGCAGCAGCAATCGCCTTCGCGGCCGAGCATGCCGCTGATGATGCCGGAGGCGCAGCCGACGCCGGCGCGCACCGTCAGCGCGCCCGTCGGGCAGTTGAGCGCGCAGGCGCCGCACTCGATGCACGCGTCGGGTTCGCGCACGACCGCCGTGCCGTCCTCGAGCGCGAGCACCTCCCGCGGGCAGACTTCGACGCAGTCCCCGCAGCCGGCGCAGGCGGCGCGGTCCAGGCGCAGGGTCGTCACGTTCCGCAGGTAGAGCAGTCCCACAGCCTCATCCCCCCATGCCCAGATAGCGGCCGGCGGCGACCAGCACCAGGCCGATGGCCGCCCCGGCGATCTCCAGCGGCAGCGCGATCCGCATCTCGCGGCGGACGCCGGAGAGCGAGGTGATGACCGAGGAGCCGGTGAACTGCATCGCGCAGAACGCGGAGGCCACCGTGAGCAGCGCCGCCCAGCCCCCGAGCGCCGCCGCGTGCTCCCCGCGCAGCAGCAGGGGCGCTGCGACGGCCGCCCAGAGTGCGCCGAGCAGGGCGCCCTTGAGCGCGAAGGCGCGCCCGGGAATCCACGGGAGCAGCAGCGGGGTCAGCGCGGAGCCGGCGAGCAGTGCGCCGGCGCAGGCGGCTGCGGTGGCCGGCGCGCGCGCCACGAGCGCCTCCCAGGAGAAGCCGCCCGGGACGAGCCCACCGGCCAGCAGGAGGATGCCGAGCAGCGGCGCGACCCACCCGGCGGATTGGACCAGCTCCACCGGCACGAGGACCAGCCGGTCGGCGAACGTGAACGTGACGCGGCGCATCCGGGGCGTGGCCGCCATCCCGGCGTCGAGGAATGCGGGGAGATCGGCGGCGCGCACCGGCCCGAAGACCACGTCGAACCCTGAGTCCCGGCTGACCTCCCGCGCGGCGATGCCGGTCGCGCCGAGCTGCGGGACGACGATCGTCCGGTGGCGCACGCGCGCCGCCAGGCCCACGGAGGCGATCCGCGCGACCATCTCCCCGCTGCCGAAGGTCCCCTTGCCGGCGGCGCACCAGACGTTGATGCCGTGGGTGTCGAGCACGAGGATCCAGGCGTCGCGTCCGGCGAGCGCGCGGCGCAGGTGGTCGAAGCTCAGCCGGTAGTTCGCGCTGGCCAGCACCGGCGAATCGGCGCCGGGGGAGCCGAGGGCGTAGAGCCCGGGCTCGACGCGGAAGCTCTTGCGCCGGACCCCGAAGCGCACGCGCCAGTGCCCGAGGCGGTCATCCAGCGACCACGAGGAGACCGCCGTCCGCACGCGCTCGTCCGGCGGCAGCCCCGGGCCCGGCTGACCGCCGGGCGCGGTGGGACATCAGGAGGATTGCGTCGGCGCCGCCGGCGCCAGCGGGATCGGTGCGTTCATGGGGACAGTATACGTCGTCCGGACGGGCTCAGGATTTCGCGAGGGTGATGAGCCTGAACCACCCGCCGAGCAGCAGCGGGCGGTCCTCGGTGACGCGCAGCGCGGGCGCGGCCGCCAGCGCGTCCTCGAAGACCACGTCGGTGCGCGTCAGGAGCGGACCGATGAACAGGCTCGCGAACCGCCTCACGAAGGCGCGCTCCCCCGGGCGCAGGAACTTGTCCATGACCAGCGCGCGCCCCCCGGGCCGCAGGACGCGCTGGGTCTCGGCGAGCGCGAGGTCGGGGCGGGGGACCACGGCGAGGATCAGGTGCAGGACCATCGCGTCGAAGGAGGCGTCCGCAAAGGGCAGGGCGGTCGCGTCCCCGATTACGAAGGAAGGGCCGCGCCCCAGGCGCCGCGCCCGCTCGCGCGCCCGCCGCAGCATCGCGGGCGTCAGGTCCAGCGCCGTCACGCTGCGGCAGGGAGGCAGGTGCGGGAGGTCGAGGCCGCTGCCGGCGCCGCAGATCAGCACGTCGCGGTCGCGCGCGGGGTCCAGCCGCGCCAGGCTTTCGCGCCGCGGCTTCCGGGAGACGGACTCGAGGGCCAGGTCGTACAGTGGCGCCAGCAGGGTGTAGGCGCGTCGCAACGTCCGCGCGCTCACGAGCCGTGACCCTCGCGGTCCTGGTCCTCGCGGTTGTGCGCGGGATCGTGGGCGGCGTGCCTCGCCGCGTGTGCCGCCACGACCCTGGAGCGGACGATGTTGCAGAGCACGAGGGAGAGAAAGAACGAGAAGGACCCGTCGACCCACTTGTTGAAGAAGGGCTCCCGGCTCCAGACGGCGAGGTAGACCGCGTGGAGCACGAAGAGCAGCAACGGGCTGAGCACCCGCGCCAGATCGGCGTTGCTCAGCGGCGGCGGGCCGTTCTCACCTTCAGCGTTCACGCACCCAGTATATCCCCTCGCGGCGCTCGGCTGCGGTCCCGCTGTCGGAGCGGGACGCGCTCACTCTTGACGGCCGACGCGGCTACGCAGCAGCGCCGCCGTCGAGAACTCGGCCTTCGCGTCCGCCTCGAGGCCCAGCCTGCCCAGAGCAACGCCCAAGTTCTGGTGCGCTGCCGGGACGTCCGGAGCGAGAAGGACGGCTGTTCGCAGGCTTGGCAAGGCTTCGGCGAAGGCACCCTGCTTGAGGAGATCAAGCCCGAGGTTGAAGTGCGCCAGGAAGAAGCGCGGCTCCAGTCTCAAGGCTTCCCGATAAGCCGCGATGCCCTCGGCGGGCCGGCCGACTCCCTGCAACTCGATCCCCATGTTGGTGTAGGCCGCCGCGGTCGGCCGCTGCTCGATGGACGCGCGGTAGCAGTCAATGGCCTCCTCGATCCTGCCGAGCCTCGCCAGAGTGTTGGCGAGGTTGTAGTACTCCTCCCACCCCGGGTGCAGCACAAGGGCCGTGCGCTGATGCTCGAGGGCCGCGCTCAGATCGCCTCGCTCAAAGAGCAGGAGACCGTAGTTTGAGTGCGCCACAAAGGCCGCGGGATTCTTCACCAGGGTGTCCTTCCAGAGAGTCTCGTTGTCACGGTAGATGTGGGTTTGCCGCCACGTCAGCCACCAAAGGGGCGCCAGAACGATCAGTGGCAGGACGACTCTCAGCGCGCCGGAGGCGCCGGTCGTCAACTTCCGACGGCCCTTCTCCCACCACCAGGCGGCTGATCCCGCGGCAGCCGCGAGGATGCCCGCACTCGCGTGGTATTGGAAATGGTCCTGGACGAATGCGTAGCGCATGAAGTATACGTTGAAGAACCCGAGCGCGGGGAAGATCATCGCCGAATACCACGCCACCGCCGCCAAGGGACCCCTGCCGGTACGCCTCCTCCAGAGCACCAGGACCGCGAGTGCCAGAAGCACAGCCGCCGGGAACAGCCACGCCATCGGGTCCGTTGCCTTGATGTCCCAACGGGGGCGGACAAAGACAAGATCCGCCGGCCAGAAGAGTTCGAAGACATAGAACCACCAGGCCCGCCCGGCGATCAGGAACCGCGTCGCGAAATCCATGGTGAACTCGCTTCCCGAGGCGCCCACGTGGCTCTGCTCCAGCCAGGCGGTGAGCAGGCCAAACGCGCTGCCGAGTGCAACGAAGGGGAGTAGCGTGCGGAAATCCCGGCCGATGATCCTCCCCCTTCGCCACCAGACGATCGCTGCAAGCCCGAACGGCAAGAGACACACGGCCGTCTTGCTCAGCAAGGCGGCAAGGAAGAAGCCGAGTGGTAGGAGTTGCCCGGCGCGAGCCTTTCGTGCCTCGGGATCGCGCTCCGCGCGCAGATGGGCATGAACGAACGAGAAGACCGAGAGCATCATGAAGAACCCTGACAGGGTGTTCTTGCGTTCCGTCACCCAGGCGACGGACTCGGCATGCACCGGGTGGAGCGCGAAGACGGCCGCGGCAAACCAGGCCCCTGGCACGCCGAGGAACGCAAGTATCCGCCACAGAAGCACCGAGCTTCCGGCATGCAGGAGCACGTTGTCGAGGTGATAGCCGAACGGACGAAGGCCGAATGCCCGCCGCTCCAGCCAGAAGCTGGTGTGCGTCAGGGGATAGTACTGCTCGTTCGCGCGGAGATCGGTCCATATTCTTCGCAGACCGTCGTCCTGCGTAAGCACGGGGTTGTTCGTGACATTCGTGTCGTCATCCCAGATGAATCCGTTGCGCAGGGCGGGAAGATAGGCGGAGACCACCAGCAGGAGGAGGAGAGCTGCAGGCAGGACGGCCCTCCGCCGGGTTCCGTTCCGATTCGCGCGAGGTTGCTCGTCAGCAGTATCTTCCGTACGAATGCCCGGTTTCAATGGCACGTGGATGGCTCCCCGAGAATCTTGCGCACAGTCTACCTCTGGCCGACAGGCTGCGTCCACCGGTCCGAGGCGCGATGGGCATCCTGGCCCGGAAACCTTCTGAATTCTTTGACATGCGAGGCGGTTCGGGGTACAAATGACAGATTGTCCGCACGAAGAGCCGGAGGGGCGATGGATTACAAGGACACGCTGAACCTGCCGAAGACGGCGTTCCCGATGAAGGCCGACCTGACCCGCCGCGAGCCGGGCATGCTCGAATTCTGGGAAGCGCAGGGCATCTACGGGAAGATCCGCGAGGCGCGCAAGGGGAAGACGCAGTACATCCTCCATGACGGTCCGCCATATGCCAACGGGCATATCCACATGGGGCACGCCCTCAATAAGATCCTCAAGGACATCGTCATAAAGTCTCGTAACCTTGAGGGAATGGACGCGTCATATGTTCCCGGATGGGACTGCCATGGCCTCCCGATCGAGTTGCAGGTCGACAAGACCCTCGGCTCGAAGAAGAGGGAGATGTCCACAGGCACGTTCCGCAAGGAATGCCGCAAATATGCCGAGGGGTTCGTCGACATCCAGCGCACCGAGTTCAAGCGTCTCGGCGTGCTCGGGGAATGGGAGAATCCCTATCTGACGATGGCGTTCGGCTACCAGGCGACCATCGTCCGCGAGCTGGGGAAGTGCTTCGCCGCGGGACGAGTCTACCGCGGGCACAAGCCGGTGCACTGGTGCATTTCCTGCCGCACGGCACTTGCCGAGGCGGAGGTCGAGTACGAGGAGAAGAAATCCCCGTCGATCCTCGTGCGCTTCCCGATCGTCCGCGGCTGGGAGACGGTCGGCGCGGGGTTGCCGGAGCGCCAGGCCTACGCCGTCATCTGGACGACGACCCCCTGGACGATCCCGGCGAACCTCGCCATCGCCGCGCACCCGGACTTCGTGTACGCGATCGTCGAGGCCGGCGGCGACTACTACGTCGTGGCCAAGGACCTGGCAGCGTCGGTCATGGCCGAGGCCGGCCTCGCGCCGTGGACGATCGTGCGCGAGGTGCGCGGCGCCGACCTCGAGGGCCTCGTCGCCCGCCACCCCTACCTGGAGCGCGAGTCGCGCTTCGTCCTCGGCGACCACGTCACCCTCGAGGCGGGCTCGGGTCTCGTGCACACGGCGCCCGGCCACGGGCAGGAGGACTACGTCGTCGGCCGCCGCTACAGGCTGGAGGTCTACAGTCCCGTGGACGACCGGGGACGCTTCGCCGCGGACGTCGAGCGGGTCGCGGGCCAGAAGGTCTTCGACGCCAACCCGGTGGTCGTCGCCGCCATCCGCGAGGCCGGCAACCTGCTGCGCGAGGGGCAGATCACCCACAGCTACCCGCACTGCTGGCGCTGCAAGCAGCCGGTCATCTTCCGCGCGACGAGCCAGTGGTTCATCTCCATGGAGGAGGGGGGCCTGCGCGCCGCGGCGCTCGAGCAGATCGAGCGGGTGCGCTGGATCCCGGCGTGGGGGCGCGAGCGCATCGCGGGAATGATCGCGCATCGCCCCGACTGGTGCATCTCCCGGCAGCGCTCCTGGGGCGTGCCGATCACGGTGGTGCTCTGCGAGGACTGCGGCGGCGTCATCGCCACGCCGGAGCTCTTCGAGCGGGTCGCCGCCCGCGTCGGGGCCGAGGGTGCCGACTTCTGGTTCGACGCGCCCGTCGCGGAGCTGCTCGGCGGCGGCGCCTCCTGCCCCGGCTGCGGCGGGGGGCGGCTGCGCAAGGAGACCGACATCCTCGACGTCTGGTTCGACTCCGGCGTGAGCCACGCCGCGGTGCTCGAGGCGCGGGGGCTGCCCTGGCCGGCGGACCTCTACCTCGAGGGATCGGACCAGCACCGCGGCTGGTTCCACAGCGCGCTGCTCACCGGCGTCGCGACGCACGGCGGGGCGCCCTACCGCGGCGTGCTCACGCACGGGTACGTGGTCGACGCCAGCGGCAAGAAGATGTCCAAGTCGGTGGGCAACGTCATCGCGCCGCAGGAGATCATCAAGCAGTACGGAGCCGAGATCCTGCGGCTCTGGGTCTCGGCCGAGGACTACACGAACGACATCCGCATCTCCCAGGAGATCCTCAAGCGCCTGGCCGAGGCGTACTTCCGGATCCGCAACACCGCGCGCTTCCTCCTCGGCAACCTCGCCGACTTCGACCCGGCGGCACACGCGGTGGACGCCGCGGCGGCACCCGAGATCGACCGCTGGGCGCTCGCGCGGCTGGCGCAGCTCGAGCGGCGCGTGCTCGAGGCCTACCGCGACTGCCAGTTCCACGTGGTCTACCACGCGCTGCTCAACTTCTGCTCGGTCGACCTCTCCGCGTTCTACCTCGACGTGCTCAAGGACCGCCTGTATGTGCTCGCCCCCGACGACCCGGCCCGGCGCGCCTCGCAGACGGTGCTCCACCGCGTGCTCGAGTCGCTGACGCTGCTCATGGCCCCCGTGCTCTCGTTCACGGCGGAGGAGATCTGGCAGGCGATGCCCGCGCGCCCGGGCAAGGCCGCGAGCGTCTTCCTCGCGACCTGTGCGCCGACAGCTGCCCCCGCGGACGCGGAGGCGCTCCTCGCGCGCTGGGAGCGCCTGCTGGAGGTCCGGCGGGCCGTCACCAAGGCCCTCGAGGGCGCGCGCGGCGAGATCGGCAAGTCGCTCGAGGCGGCGGTGACGATCGGCGCGGACGCGGGCACCGTCGCGCTGCTGGCCTCCTTCGGCGAGACGCAGCTCAAGGAGATCTTCATCGTGACCGGCGTCACCGTGCGCGAGGACCCGGCCGCCGCGAGCCCCGCGGTCGAGGTGCGGCGGGCGGGCGGGCGCAAGTGCGGCCGCTGCTGGACGTGGTCCGAGGGCGTCGGCGCGGACGCGGCGCACCCCGAGGTCTGCCCGCGCTGCGCCTCGGCGCTGGCGGTCATCCGGGCGAAGCGGGGGGGGCAGGCTTGACAGTGTCAGGGGCGGTGCGGAAGAATGCGCGCATGAACAGGAAGGGCCGCACCGCGGCGCGCTGGGGCGCGCTCTGGCTGGCCGCGGCGCTGCTGGCGGCGCCCGGCTGCACGTACTTCGACGATCACTGGCCGAGCTTTCCCGGGACCCCCTTCACGCCCGAGCAGCCCGAGGGCAAGGTCACGCTCACCACGCTGCAGGCCGATACCATCGGCGCCGCGAGCGAGGGGTGCTCGCCGGGGGGGACCGTCTTCTGGGGGACGGTCACGAACACGGGGGACATGAACGTCGCGGACGTCGTCATCACCCTCACGCCCTTCAACGCCGCGGGCGCCGCCCTCGGCTCCTTCAGCGGCCTGGTCTACAACGGGACCATCGACGACACCGACCCGGACAACCCCGTCTTCGGCACCACGCTCGAGGTCCTGCAGTCCGGCTCGTTCAAGGTCTGCGCGTCCATACCGGTCGGGGCCGTGGCCCGCACCGAGTACCGCACCACGTTCACGATCATCGACGAGGTCCAGTGAGCGTCCGCGCCTGCGCGCCCGCGGCCCTGCTCGCCGCGGTCGGGTGCGCCGCGCTCGCCGGCTGCGTGGACGCCACGGCGACGCGCCGCCAGAACGCGGAAGCCCACTACCGCATGGCCACGGCGGCGCTCCAGCAGCCTGGCGGCATCCAGAGCGAGGTCAACCGGCGCGCCGCCTACCCGGAGCTGACGCAGGCGATCGGGATCGAGCCCGGGAACGCGCAGTTCCACCAGACGCTGGGCGCGATCTACTTCTACGGGGAGGACTACGGGGCCGCCGAGGGCGAGTTCAAGCGCGCGCTCGCGCTGGACCCGAAGGCGGCGGAGGCGCACAACAACCTGGGCCTCGTCTACCTCGCGCAGGAGCACCCCGCCGAGGCGGCCGGCGAGTTCAAGAAGGCGCTCGCGAACCTCGCCTACCCGACGCCCGAGATCGCGGCCTTCAACCTCGGGAACGCGCAGTACCGCCTCGGCAACTACGAAGAGGCCATCGAGGCCTACGAGCGTTCGCTGAAGATCCTGCCCGAGAACTTCGACGGGCAGTTCGGCGTCGGCCTGAGCTACGCGCGCCTCGGCCGCCTCGCGGAGGCGGAGCGCGCGTACGCGGAGGCGGCCCGCCTGCGCCCCGACGCCGTGCGCGCGCACTACGAGCTGGGCATGACGCTCTTCAAGCTCGGGCGCAAGGGCGAGGCGGCGGCGCAGTTCCGCAGGGTCGTCGAGCTGGAACCGGCCGGCGAGCTCGGGGAGCAGTCGCGCATCTACCTCAAGCTGATCAAGTAGGGGCTCACCGCGTGTCCGAGCCCGCCCCCGCGGCCGGCGCCTTCCGGCCGGCAGCCCTCCGGATCGGATCGCTCAGCGTCTTCCCGCCGCTGGTGCTCGCGCCGATGGCCGGGCTCACCCACGCCCCGCTGCGCCGGTTGCTCGGCGAGCTCGGCGGCGTCGGGCTCTTCTACTCCGAGATGCTCAGCGCCCGCGCGCTGCGCCACGAGCTGCCCGGACGCTCGCGACAGCTGGCGGCGGCCGAGCGCGGACGTCCCCTGTGCCTGCAGATCTTCGCCGCCGAGCCCGAGCAGATCGCGCCCGCGGTGGCGGCCGGCGACGGCTGGCGCCCCGAGGTCTGGGACCTGAACTTCGGCTGCCCCGCCCCCGAGATCCTGCGGCAGGGCGCCGGGGGGGCGCTCGCGCGCGACCTGAGCCGGGCCTGGCGCATGGCGGAGGCGATGCGCCAGGCGGTCACGGGGCCGCTGCTCTTCAAGATCCGGGCCGAGGAGGACGGCGCGCGCCTCCTCGAGTTCGCGCGCCTCCTGGAGGCCGCAGGGGCCGACGGGATCGTCGTCCATGGCCGCACCGCCCGCGAGAAGCTCTGCCGCCCGGCGCGCTGGGAGCCGATCGCGGCGGTGGCCGCCGCGGTGCGCATCCCGGTGATCGGCAACGGCGACGTGCGGTCCTCGGCGGACGCCGAGCGCCTGCTCGCCGAGACCGGCTGCGCCGGCGTCATGATCGGCCGCGCGGCGGCGGAGCGGCCGTGGATCTTCCGCGAGATCGCCGCCGGCTGGGGCCTGCCGGTGCCGCCGCTGCGGCTGCGCACGCGCAGCGCCGTCTACCGCCGCCTCGCCAAGCTCCTGCACGAGCACCTCGGCCACCCGCGCGACCTGTACCGGCTGCGCGAGTTCACCGGCTACTTCGCGAAGAACTACAAGTTCGGCCACCAGCTCTGGAAGGAGGTCCAGAACGCCGCGGACGTCGGGACGGCGCGGCGGATCGCCAAGGACTTCTTCTCGCGGCAGGAGGACGCCGGGGAGACGCTGGCGTGAGCGAGGCCCCCTGGTACGCGGACGGGCTGCGCTTCGCGTGCCGCCGCTGCGGCGCCTGCTGCACGGGCGGACCCGGGTACGTGTGGCTTCGCGCCGGCGAGGCGGCCGCGCTCGCCGCCCGGCTCGGGCTGGACGAGCCGGCCTTCATCGAGCGCCACACGCGGCGCGAGTTCGGGCTGCTGAGCCTGCGCGAGGAGGAGGACGGCCGCTGCGTCCTCTTCGTGCCCGGCGCCGGGTGCCTGGCCTACGAGGCGCGCCCGCGCCAGTGCCGGACGTGGCCCTTCTGGCCGCGCATCGTCGCCTCGCGCGGCGCCTGGGAGAAGGAGGCCGCCGGCTGTCCGGGGATGGGCTCGGGCGAGCTCTTCGGGGCCGAGCGCATCGAGGAGCTGGCGCGCGAGCCGGTGCGACCGCCGGCGCGCGGCGGCCGCTGAGGGGCGCCGCGTGCCTCGCCTTGCCGCGCGTTTGGCGCTATATTCCAGAATCATGCCCGGAGAACCCGATGTCGGTGACGGCGCGCCCGCGGGCCCGGAGGCCGGCGCCCCCGCAACCCCGCCCGAGCGCCACGGGCGGCGCTACACCGCGCGCCAGGTCTTCTTCTGGTCGGTCCTCGCCGCCTTCGTGGCGGTCGGCGTGCGGCTGCACTGGGAGGGCTCGGTCATCGCGGCCGGCGCCGTGCTCTGGGGCCTCGCCACGCACATCTTCGGCGCGCTCTTCGCGCTGGCGCTCGGCTGGCTCGCCGCCTTCCCGATCGCCGGGCCGCTCATCGTCAAGGCGCTCACCTGGCCGCTGTTCCTGCTCATCAACGGCGCGGCGTTCTTCACCTCGCTCGTGGGCATCAACATCGGCAAGGGGCGGCAGGTCTTCGAGGCGCGCGTCGCGGCGACGATCCTGATGACGGGCGTGCTCATCGGCTTCATCCTCGGGAAGGTCTTCTAGGGCGCGCTGCGCGCGCGGAGGGACACATGGCGAACGAGCCGGCGGCAACGGACACGGGCGGCGGCGCGACGACGCAGCGCGAGGGCGGACGCGAGCTGGCGGCCCGCCTCGGCTTGCCGTACCTGGAGGCCGGCGGCTACCCCGAGACGCCGTGGGCGGGGACCGGCCTCTCGGTGAAGTTCCTGCGCCGCTACCGCTGCCTGCCGCTCGCGGTCGAGGCCGGGAGGCTGCGGGTGGCGATGGCCGACCCGGCCGACACGGCGACGCTCGAGGCCATCCGCGCCTGGACCGGCCTGGAGGCGGAGCCCGCCGTCGGCGAGGAGGCCGACATCCTCGAAGCGGTCGAGCGGCTCTACGGCTCGGGCTCGACGACCGTCCAGAAGATCATCGAGGACATGGGCAGCGGCGACGTGGAAATTCTCTCGGGCGAGGCCGAGGAGGACGCCGAGCACCTGCGCGACCTGGCGTCGGAGGCGCCGGTCATCCGGCTCGTGAACCTGATCATCACCCGCGCGGCCGAGGCCGGCGCGAGCGACATCCACTTCGAGCCGTTCGAGGACCGCCTGATCGTGCGCTCCCGCGTCGACGGCGTGCTCCACGAGGTGGAGTCGCCGCCGCGGCGGCTGACGGCGGCGATCGTCTCGCGCGTCAAGCTCATGGCGAAAATGAACATCGCCGAGCGCCGGCTGCCGCAGGACGGGCGGATCCGCGTCCGCGTCGGCGAGCGCGGCATCGACATCCGCGTCTCCACGGTGCCGACGGTCTTCGGCGAGAGCCTCGTGCTGCGGCTGCTCGACCGCTCGCGCGTGTTCCTCGACCTGGCGACGCTCGGCTTCGTGGGGCGGGAGCTGGCGGCCTTCGAGAAGCTCATCACCCGCCCCTACGGCATGCTCCTGGTCACGGGCCCGACCGGCAGCGGCAAGACGACGACCCTCTACGCGGTCCTCGACCGGCTCAATTCGCCGGAGAAGAAGATCGTCACGATCGAGGACCCCGTCGAGTACCAGCTCGCGGGCGTCAACCAGATCCAGGTCATGCCCAAGATCGGCCTCACCTTCGCCTCCGGGCTGCGCTCGATCGTGCGCCAGGACCCGGACGTCATCCTCGTCGGCGAGATCCGCGACCGCGAGACCGCGGACATCGCCATCCAGTCGGCGCTCACCGGCCACCTCGTCTTCTCGACGGTGCACACCAACGACGCGGCGGGGGCCGTGACCCGCCTCGAGGACATGGGCGTCGAGAGCTTCCTCATCGCCTCCGCCGTGATCGGGATCATCGCGCAGCGGCTCGTGCGCCGCATCTGCCCCGAGTGCTCGACCCCCGCGCCGCCGGACCCCGCGCTGCTGCGCTCGCTCGGCGCCGACCCCGGCGCGCCGGCCGACTACCGCGCCGGCAGGGGCTGCGAGAGCTGCAACGGCACCGGCTTCCGCGGGCGGCTCGGGATCTTCGAGCTGCTGCCGCTCGACGACACGATCCGCGGCCTGGTGCTCTCGCACGCCAGCGCGGGCGCGATCCGCGAGGCGGCGATGCGCACCGGCATGCGCACGATGCGCGGCGACGGTCTGGAGAAGGCGGCGCGCGGCGTGACGACCGTCGCCGAGGTCCTGCGCGTGACGCAGGAGGAATAGCCCTGCCGACCTTCGCCTACCGTGCCACCGACCGCGAGGGCAAGACCGTCGACGGCCGCATCGAGGCCGCGGACGCCGCCAGCGTCGCCGGGCGCCTGCAGGAGCTGGGCTTCTACCCGCTCGCCGTGCGGCCGGCCGCGGCCGACGCCGAGCCGGCGGCCGGGCTCCCGCGCCTGGGCCGCGGCGGCGGGGGGGGGCGGCGGCTCGCGGAGTTCTCCCGCCAGCTCGCGGTGCTGCTCGAGGCCGGGATCCCCCTCGACCACGCGCTCGGCATCGCGGGCGAGGTCGCCGACGCTCCGGAGTTCCGGGGCATCATCGCGCGGGTCCGCCGCTCGGTCGAGGAGGGCGCCTCGTTCGCCGACGCGCTGGCGCGCCACCCGCGCACCTTCAACGAGCTGTACGTGAGCATGGTGCGCGCGGGCGAGGCCGGCGGCGCGCTCGACCAGATCCTCAAGCGGCTGGCCGAGTTCCTCGAGGAGTGGCAGCGCATCCGCGACGTCGTCGTCTCGGCGCTGCTCTATCCGGCGTTCCTGAGCGCGTTCGCGGTCGGGGCGGTCACGCTCCTGATCGTCGTCGTCGTGCCGCGGTTCGCCGGCGTCTTCGGGGACCTGGGCAGCAAGCTGCCGGCGCCGACGCGGCTGCTGCTGGCCGTGAGCGATTTCGTGCGCAGCGCCTGGTGGGTCATCGGCGCCGCGCTGGTGGCGCTCGGGGGCGCGCTGAGCGCCGCGGCGCGCACGCCGCGCTGGCGCGCCTGGTGGGACCGCGCCGTGCTCGGCCTGCCGCTGGCCGGGGACCTGGCGGTGAAGGTCCAGGTCTCGCGCTTCGCGCGCGTCTTCGGCACGCTGATCGCCAGCGGCGTGCCGATCCTGCGCGCGCTGGAGATCGTCACGGGGACGCTGAACAACTCGGTGTTCGCCGCCTCGCTCGCCCGCGTGCAGAGCGGCCTCAAGGAGGGGCAGGGCGTCGCCGAGCCGCTGCGGCGCGCCGGGGTGTTCCCGCCGCTGTTCCTGCACATGGTCGCCGTCGGCGAGGAGACCGGGCGCCTCGAGGAGATGATGCTCACCGTGGCCTCCAGCTACGACCGGGACGTCGAGACCTCGGCGCGCCGGTTGCTTTCGCTCCTCGAGCCCGTTATCATTCTTCTCATGGGCGTCGTCATCGGTGCCATCATCCTCTCGATCCTATGGGCGATCTTCAGCGTCAACCAGCTCGCCCTCTAGCGGCGGCGGCGCGCCGGGGCCTCCCCGGCCTGCGCGATGAGCGCGGCCTGACGCTCATCGAGCTGCTCGTCGTGATGGTCATCCTCGGCCTGTTCTCGATGATCGTCTACCAGCAGTTCTTCCCGCAGGTCGACAAGGCCAAGATCCAGACCACCCGCACGCAGATGGAGATCATGGCGCTGGCCCTCGACAGCTACCGGCTCGACGTCGGCGAGTACCCGCCGGCCCTCGGCGACCTGGTGCAGTCCTCCTCGCCGCGCTGGAAGGGCCCCTACCTGCAGAAGGGCAAGGTCCCCAAGGACCCCTGGGGGAACGACTACACCTACCAGGTCCAGGAGGGGGGGAACGCCTTCACACTCGCCTCGACCGGGGACGGGAAGAAGGAAATCCGCTACGGCGAAGAGGAATGACGCAGCGGTGGCTGCCCCCGCCCGCGCGGGCTTCACGCTGATCGAAGTCCTCCTCGTCCTCGTCGTCCTCGCGATCGCCGGCGTCATCGCCTACCCGGCCCTGCAGCCGGCGCTGGAGTCCGCCCGCGCCGAAACGGCCGGGCGCCGCACCGCCGCGTTCCTCGACGACGTGCGCCGGCGCGCGGTGCTCGGGCGGGCCGAGCTGGAGGTCGCCTGCCGCCCGCGCGAGGGGAGGCTGGTGCTGCGAGGCGGATCCGGCGAGCCGCGCGACTTCCGCGTCCCCGAGGGCATGACGATCGTCTCCTGTCGCCCCGACCGGGTGCGCTACTTCCCGCAGGGCTCCTCCACCGGCATGGCGCTGGTGCTGCGCGACCGGCGCGGACGCGAGCGTCGCGTCGCCGTCGGCGCGTTCACCGGGCTGGCTGCCGTCGTCGAGGCGCCCTGACGGCCGCCACGGTCCTCGTCCGGCGCGCCTCCTACCCGGTGCCGGCGGTGCTCGTGGAGGAGGCGCTCGAGCGCTTCGCGCCGCCGCTGGCCGGCCGGCGGGTGCTGGTCAAGCCGAACTGCGTGCTCGGCGCCGCGCCGGAGCAGGCGGCGACGACGCACCCGAGCCT
>DATDCY010000307.1 GCA_036524115.1 bacterium
GCCGGCGACGGCGCGGGCGCCGGCTCGGCCGCGGCGACGGCGTCGCCCGCCCTGCGCCCCCCGCCGCGCCGGCCGACGGGGTGCGCCTGCGCCGGCAGACCCTCGAGCGCCGCCGCCACCTTGTCGGCCCCGGCCGCGGTCCCGACGACCAGATCGAAGCTGATCGTGCCGGGCGAGGCCTCGTCCGAGCTCGGCAGCGTCGAGATGACCTCGCCGATGCGCTTGAGCCGCTCGGTCAGCTCGCCCAGCTCGCGGTCGAACGTCTCGAAGGAGAAGCGCGCCTCGACGCGGTACAGGGCGTTGCCGGTGCGGACGTTCTCGAGCAGGCGGTGCTCCTCGTACTCGGTGAGCGTGCTGACGATGCGCCGGTCGAGGTCCACCCCGTCGAGCGCCGACGGCCCCTGCGGCCCCTCGGGCTTCTCCTCGAGGATCGTCCCGATGCGCCGCGTCACCGTCCGGGTGTCGATGCCCTCCTCCGTGCCGTTGCGACCGACGGAACCCACGAGCTTGGTGAGCGCCTCCACGCCGGCGAAGAGCGCGTCCACCGTCCCCTGGTGCAGCGGCACCTTGCCGAGCCGCACCTTGTCGAGGAGGTTCTCGAGGCTGTGCGAGAGCTCGGCGATGCCCGAGAGCCCGAGCATCCCCGAAAGCCCCTTGAGCGTGTGCATCGAGCGGAACACGTCGTTGACGGTGTCCGGCCGCGCCCCGCCCTCCTCGGCGGCGCGCTCGAGCTCGCCGAGCCGGTCGGCGAGGGCCTCGAGCAGCTCCTCCGCCTCGATGACGAACTCGCCGAACGAGGAGCGGTCGCGCTCGTCCGCGCTCACGGGCCTGCCTCCCGCCGGCGGCGCGCGAGCGCGACGCCGACAGCGCCGCGGAGCGTCTCGGCGTCGAAGGGTTTCACCACGTAGTCGACGGCGCCGAGCTCCAGCCCCCGCTTGCGGTCCCCGGCGCTGCTCTCGGTGGAGATGATGACCACGGGGATGTGGCGGTAGATCGGATTGGCGCGTACGAAGGAGATCAGCTCGAGCCCATTGATGTCGGGCATGTTGATGTCGCTCACGATGACGTCCACCGCGCGCGACGGCAGCACCCGCAGCGCCTCGAAGCCGCTCGAGGCCTCGATCACCTCGATGTCCTCCCAGCCGGCGAGGAACGAGGCGACCAGCGAGCGGGTCGTCGCCGAGTCGTCGACCACCAGGACCGTGGCGCTCATGATTTCGCCGCCCCCTGCAGCTTGCGCTCCACCAGCGCCTTCTCCAGCGCGTCCCCCGCCTGCTCCAGGAAGATCTCCAGCGCGCGGACGCCAGCCACCGGGCGCTGCTCGGGGAGGTTGTCGCCGTAGAGCACGACGCGCACCTTGCCCCCCGAGATCAGCGGCAGGGCGACGGCCTCGGCCGGGGTCTTCCCCCCGAGCAGGTCCAGCAGCTCGCGGTCCCGGCGCTCGCTCCCCACGGCCCCCCGCACCGCCGCCCGCCGTCTGACCACCTCGGCGAGGATGGACGGCTCGTCGAGCGGGATCGAGATCCCCCTGATTCCGCGCCGGTCCGGACCGCGCGGCACCTCGACGCCGAAGCCACCGAGCCCGACGGCGGCGCCGCCCTTGATGACGAAGAGCACCGCCCGGTTCAGCAGCTCCGCCGCGAACCGCAGCACCAGCAGACCCAGCTCGCTCGTGGCGCGCGGGCCGTGCAGCTCGCGCAGCATGTCGCGCAGGAGCGCCTCCTGCGCCTGCGCGAGACCCGCCGCCGCCACCGTCCGGCGTTGCGCCTCCAGCTCAGCGCGCGCGACGGCCAGCTCGT
>DATDCY010000308.1 GCA_036524115.1 bacterium
TCTGCCGCTGCCGCGCGGCTGGCGCGAGGCACGCCACTGGAGGAAGGTCTGAGCCGCCGGGCGCGCCCCGCGCTCCTCGCGGCGGCGCTGGCGGCAGCCATGGCACTCACCGCGGCCGGCGGGTCCCGCGCCGCGGGCGCACCCGGCAAGGCGACGGAAGGAGCGAGCGCGATGAACTCGATCAGCCTGCAGTTCGCCGAGTACAAGGGGGACCCCGCCGAGCTGGCGCGGCGCGTCGACGCGATGCTCGCGGCCGCGGCGGCGCCCGCGACGAAGGAGACGCCGCTGGCGCTGGTCTCGCCGCACGCCGGCTACGTCTACTCGGGGGCGATCGCGGCGTACGCCTACCGCGCCGTGCAGGGGAAGAGCTTCGACACCGTCGTCGTCATCGGGCCGAGCCACCGCGACCCCTTCACCGGCCTGTCGGTCTACGACACGACGCGCTTCGACACGCCCCTCGGGCAGATCCCGTGCGACCGCGAGCTGATCGGCAAGCTCCTCGGCGCCCACCCAAGCATCGGCTACCGGCCGAGCGCGCACCGCGACGAGCACTCGCTCGAGGTGCAGGTCCCCTTCCTGCAGCGTGCGCTCTCCGGGTTCAAGATCGTGATGGTGGTGGCCGGGCAACGCGACCCCGAGGCCGAGCTGACGCTGGTCAACGTGCTGGCCGAGTACGCGAAGCACAAGCGCCTGCTCGTGGTCGCCAGCTCGGACCTCTCGCACTACCACGGCTACGCCGAGGCGAACCAGCTCGACGCCGTCGCGCTGCGGTCGATCGCGGCGCTCGACTCCCTGGCGCTGGAGAAGGACATCCGCGCCGGGCGCTGCGAGGCCTGCGGCATCCTGCCGGTGCTCATCACCATGGAGTACGCGCGGAAGATGGGGGCCCGCCGCGGCGTGCTGCTGAAGCAGGCGAACTCCGGGGACACCGCCGGGCCGAAGAACCAGGTCGTCGGCTACGCGGCGCTCGCCTTCTACGCGGAGGCCGCCGCCGGCGCGGGCAAGGCGGGCGACGGCGCGAAGAAGGCCGGCGGCTCGCACGACGTGAAAGCCCCCGGCGGCGGGCACCTCGACGCGAAGGCGCGCGCGGAGCTGCTCGGCATCGCGCGGCGCGCGATCGAGGGCGCCGTGCGCGACGGGCGGCCGCCGGAGCCGAAGACCGACAACCCGGCCCTGCAGAACCCCCAGGGCGCGTTCGTGACCATCACCATCGGCGGCCAGCTGCGCGGGTGCATCGGCACGTTCCGAGAAGACACGCCGCTGTATCGCGCCGTCTCGCAGATGGCGGTGTCCGCGGCGCAACAGGACCCGCGCTTCCCGCCGCTGGCGGCGGCGGAACTGCCGCGGATCCACCTGGAGATCTCGGCGCTCACGCCGATGCGGCCGGTGGCCGACGTCAGGGACATCGAGGTCGGCCGACACGGCCTCTACATCACCAGGGGCTTCAACTCGGGGGTGCTCCTGCCGCAGGTCGCCACCGAGTACGGCTGGGACCGCACCACCTTCCTCGAGCAGACCTGCCGCAAGGCCGGCCTGCCGAAGGAAGCCTGGAAGGAGGGCGCGAAGGTCCTGAGCTTCGAGGCGGAGGTCTTCGGGGAGGAGTGAAGACCGTCGCGTTCCACACCATCGGCTGCAAGCTCAACCAGTACGAGACGAACGACCTGGAGCGCCAGTTCGCGGAAGCCGGCTGGGAGGTCGTCCCCTTCGGCGAGCCGGCCGACGTCACCGTCGTGAACACCTGCACCGTGACCGGCCGCTCCGACCACCGCTGCCGCGCGGCGCTGCGCAAGGCGCGGCGGGCGAGCCCGGCGGGGACGGTCGTCGCGGCCGGCTGCTACGCGCAGGCGCAGCCCGACGCGGTCGGCTCCATGGCGGAGGTCGACCTCGTGCTCGGCAACCGCGGGAAGGCGGCGGTCTTCGAACACCTGGGCGAGGAGGGCCGGCCGCGCGGGGCCCGCATCGCCATCGCCGGACCCGCCGCGGGGCCCGCGCCGGGGGCCCCCGCGCCCTTCGTGCCGATCCGCGCCTTCTCCGGGCACACGCGGGCGTTCGTGAAGATCCAGGACGGCTGCGACGCGCGCTGCGCCTACTGCATCGTGCCGCAGGCCCGCGGCGGCAACCGCAGCCTCCCCGAGACGGACGTCATCGCGCAGGTCGAGGCGCTCATCGGCGCCGGCTATCCCGAGGTGGTCCTCACGGGCGTGCACCTGGGAACGTGGGGGCGCGACCTGCGCCCGCAGCGCACGCTCGCCGCGGTGCTCGCCCGCATCGTGGCGCTGCCGGGCCTCGGACGGCTGCGTCTCTCGTCGATCGAGCCGACGGAGTTCACGCCGGAGTTGCTGGAGCTGCTGGCCTCCTCCCCCGCCATCTGCCCGCACCTGCACATCCCGCTCCAGAGCGGCGCCGCCGCCGTGCTCAGGGCGATGCGCCGGCCCTACGGTCCCGGCGAGTTCGCGGCGCTGGCGGAGCGCCTGGCGGCGACGCTGCCCGACCCGGGCATCGGCGCCGACGTCATCGCCGGCTTCCCGGGCGAGCGGGCGGAGGACTTCGAGGAAACGGCGGCGCTCATCCGCGCGCTGCCGCTGACCTACCTGCACGTCTTCCCGTACTCGCCGCGGCCCGGCACGCCGGCGGCGGCGATGCCGGACCAGGTGCCGCCCCCCGAGCGCGAGCGCCGCGCCGCCCTCCTGCGGGCGATCGGCCGCGACAAGGCCGAGGACTTCCGGCGGCGCCACGTCGGCCGCACCGTGCGGGCCCTCGTGGAGGGGCGCGCCGGGCGGGCGCACGGCCTCACCGGCAACTACCTCAAGGTCGAGGTCCGCGCCGGTGCGGCGGACATCGGCACGTTCCGCGACCTCAGAATCCTGCGCCTCGACGGGGGGACGCTCCATGGCGAACTGCTTGGATGACCGCCGGTTCCTCGGGCTGGCGCTTGCCGTCGCGCTGGCCGGTGCGTGCGCAACGCCCGCAGCCACGCCGAAGGGGCCGCTGCTGCTGCACCCGGTTCCGCCGGTGGCGAAGGGCTACAGCCTCGTGCAGGGGGCGATCGTCTACGCGGGGTCCGGCGTGACGATCTCGGCGCGCCCGTGGGACTACCGCCTCGTGGCGCAGGAACTCGCCCGCTCGGGCGAACCGAACCCCTTCGGCGCGAGCGAGGAGGCCACCGGACGCTTCCTCTTCATCCGGGTGCGGCTCGAGAACCGCTCGGCGCGGACGCTGGTCTTCAACCCGCTGCGCGCGACGCTGGTGCAGGAGGGCGAAACCCCCATCATCCCGGTGGAGAACGGCGACCTCGTCGCCTTCGCCGGGGAGGACATCGTCGCGGCGGAGGCGCTCGCGCGCACGTTCCGGCGGCTGAGCTTCGATCTCACCGCCACCGTGCCGGCCGGCGGCACCCTCGAGCGCTACCTGGTCTTCCGCGCGCCGGATGGCGGCCCGAAGAAGCTGCTCGAGCTGCGGCTCGACGACCTCTGGCTCGGGCCGACGGCCTTCGACCTGCGCTTCCCCTTCGAGTTGTTCCCGGGGAAGTAGCGGCTCAGCGAAGCGGCTGGAGCGCCTTGGAGCGCTTGAGCTGGAAGGCCGTGTATCCGACGGTCTTCTCGACCTCATCGAGGTAGTCGCCCTGGCAGAGCGCCACCGCCGCCGCGAGGCCATCGGCGATCAGCGGCGCCAGGTCCGACCCCGGCGGCAACGTCACGCCCAGCGACAGCAGGTAGGCCTGCGCCAGCGTCGCGAAGTCCTGGACCACCCCCGCGAACGCGTCAGCCGGCGGCAGCTGCATCACCCCGCCGTAGGCGATCATGCGCCCGCGGAACCAGGTGTCCCAGCCGACGATGAGCCCGGCCGCCTGCTCCTGCGTCAGCCCCGCGGCGACGAGGCCGGGCGTCCAGGCGCGCAGCAGCAGTCCCTCGAGCGGCTGCGCGGGACGAGCCGCCGAGGCCGCCATCAGTCCTCCCACGTTCGGCGAGGCCTGCGCGACGATCAGGTCGCCCGCGGACTCGACGAGGTTGTGACAGATGTCGAGCGACGCCTGCGGCGTGAGGCCCAGCGCGACGAGCGCGGCATACCGCGGGTCCTGCATCAGCAGCTGGTTCAGGGCCTGCGCCTTGGCGATGACGTAGCCTTCCGCCGGATCGAGGGTGAGCGAGGCGACGTGCGCGGTCCGGTCCGACCCCCGCGCCTCGCTGTGCCCGAGGAAGCCGTAGAGCGAGGCCTTCTCCCAGCCGCGACGCAGCGAGTCGTTCAGCCCGGCCTGGTCGTAGTGGGTGAGCGCGTAGAGGTAGGGGACCAGCGGCGCCAGTTGCGGGTAGTCCGGCGAGGCGAAGATGAAGTTGAAGAGGTCCGGGGCCATGCTGCCGTAGACCTCGTCGAGGTCCACCGGCCCGGCCTGGGCGCGCAGCTCGTGCCCGATGTAGGCGTGCGTGGCCGATCCCCAGCCGAAGGCGGGACCCGCCGATGCGAGCGTCGCCGCAAGCAGGAATGCCAGTGCCGTCGATGCCTTCTTCATGGTCCGCTCCTCCCGTCTGCGTCCGTGGCGCGGCCGGCGGCCCCGCCACCCGATGGCCCGGGCGCCTGAAAGCGTGGGGCGCATCAGGCGCCATGTCGCTGCGTTCGGAACCGAAGAGGACGAGAATCGGTACGGTAAAGGTACGCCCCGCCGGAACGACCGTCAACGTCCTGGCGGACGGCGCGTCAGCGGTGCGTCAGGGCGCTCTTCAGGAACCACAGGCCGAAGCCGATGAGGAGCAGCCCGGCGCAGAAGTAGATCGCGCGGGGCAGCCGCCCGGCCCCGCCCGCGCCGCGCGCCAGCGCCGCGGTCACCAGCCAGTACCAGCCCAGGTCGCAGGCCCAGTGCACGAGACCGAAGAGGACCAGGCCGACGAGCCCCCAGGCCGAGGCCTTCACGACCAGCGCGGCGCCGATGGTCGCCCACCAGATGAAGAAATAGGGGTTCACCAGCGTCGCGACGGCGCCCGCCGGCAGCGCGCTGTACGGGAGGTCGGCGGCGCCCGCCGTGAGCGCGCCGCGGGCGCGGACGATGCCGGCGCCGAGGTAGACGAGCATCGCGCCGCCGACGAGGCCGACGGCGACGGTGAACGGCCGCGACGCGAACACCGTCCCGAATCCCAGCGCGATGAGCGCGATCAGCGGCATCTCGACGACGCCGTGCCCGAGCCCGATCTTCAGTCCGGCGTGCGGCCCCTCCGGGCCCTTGGCGATGGTCACCGCCAACAGCGGCCCCGGGACGATGACGCCCGAGAGCGAAATCACGACGATGCTGGCGAGGAAGACGAACAGCCCGGAGTCGATCATGCGGCACGGGAAGACTTGGAACGGTCCGACGCAGCAGAATCGAGCCGAGACAAGGAGCGCGACGCGGGAATGCCGAGGCGTACAAGTACGTACGCCGCAGGCCGTGGCTCCCGCACTCGCTTCGCTCGCACGGGCAACGAACGCACCGCAGCCGCAGGCCGATTATGCAAGCCGGAATCACGGGAAACGCGGCACTCCGGCGGCGCAGAATCGAGCCGAGACAAGGAGCGCGACGAGAGGATGCCGAGGCGTACAGGGAGGTACGCCGCAGGCAGACGCGAGGAGTGCGACGCGGTCGCAGGCCGATTGTGCCCGCCGGAAACCTTGGCGCGCCCGGCAGGAATCGAACCTGCGACCCCAGCGTCCGGAGCGCTGTGCTCTATCCCCTGAGCTACGGGCGCAATGCGATCCAACGACGGCACTATGCCCGAACTCCGCCGGCCCGTCAACCGGGACGGGCGCCGATAAGGGGCCATCTGCGGCGTTGCCCTCCTCGCGTCTGCCTGCGGCGGGCACCAGCCCGCCTCAGCATCCGCAGCGTCAGGCGCCTTGCATCTGGACCCTTCTGAGCGGCCTCCCCGTTCCGTGTCTCGCCGGATAAGTTGCGTTCGCGGCCGCGCGGCTGTACAGTCCCCGCGGGCGTTGGAGCCGGCCGGGCGGTCGCCGGCGGCGGCGCGAGCCGTCGCGGGAGGAAAGTCCGAGCTCCGGAGGGCAGGGTGCTCCGTAACGCGGAGTCCCGGCGACGGGAAGGACAGTGCCACAGAAAGCAAACCGCCCCGGGTCCCCCGCCGCGTGCGGGGGAGTGCCCGAGGCAAGGGTGAAACGGCGAGGTAAGAGCTCACCGGTTCCCCGGGTGACCGGGGAAGCCTGGAAAACCCCACCCGGAGCAAGACCAAATAGGCTCCGCCTTCCTCCCTCGGGGGGAAGAGGGTTGCCCGCCTGGATTGCCGCGAGGCAGGGCGGAGCG
>DATDCY010000309.1 GCA_036524115.1 bacterium
GTGTCGGGGCGCGTGGGGGCGGCCGGCTCGCCCGCGGGCTGCGACGTCGACGCGCTGGCGTGGGGCCTGCGCGGCGAGGCGGGCGCGAAGGACGCGGAGGTCGCCTGGGTGGCGCGGCGCGTGGCGGGCGGATCGGGGAGCGCGGCACAGCTGGCGGCATTCGACCGCCAGGTCGCGGCGCTGCAGGCCGCGGGCGACCTGCCGTCGGAGCGTCTGGTGCGCTGGGCGCTGCCCGATCAGCCGCTGGACGGCGAGGGCGAGCAGGCGGCCGCACGCCTGCGCCTGATGACGTCCACGCCCGCGCAGCTCGCTGCACTGGCGGAGGCGCTGGGCCTGCCCGCCCCGCCGTCGCCGGCGGCGCTGGACGCGGGACCCGCCCCGTCGCTGGAGATGGAGATGACGATTCCCCGCGCCGCCGACGCGGAGCTGGTGGCGGCGCGCGCGCTCGAGCAGCTGGCCGAAAACCTCGGCATGGGGCCCGAGGATGCCGGACGTCTCAAGACGGCGCTCGTGGAGGCCTGCATCAACGCCTTCGAGCACAGCGGGGACCGCGAGGGGAGGGTGCGGCTCTGGTTCGGGGTGGCCGGGGGGAGGCTGCGCATCAGGGTCGAGAACCGGGGACGCCCGCTCGCGGCGCTGCCCGCCACGGCGGCCGCGGCGGACGGCCCGCGGCGGCGCGGCTGGGGCCTGACCCTGATGCGGCAACTGATCGACGAGGTGCGGATCGAGCCGCGGGAGGACGGCGTGAGCCTGGTGCTGGAGAAGGATCTGGGAGGGCGCTCGGATGGCTAGCTTCGCGTTCACCACCCATGTCGGCGACGGGTGGGCGGTCGTGCGCACCCGCGGGTACCTCAGCCGCGCGGCGGGCGAGCAGCTCGAGCGCGAGATCATGCGGCTGCTCGAGGCGGGGGAGCGGCGGTTCGTCGTCAATCTCAGGGAGACCGACCTCATCAACAGCGTGGGCATCTCCATCCTCATCGGCGTCATCGAGCGGGTGCGCGGCCTCGGGGGGGAGCTGGTGTTCTCCGAGCTCACCGCGGTCAACGAGGAGATCTTCCGGATCATGGGCCTGCACCGCCACGCGCGCCTGGTGCGTGCCGACGACGAGGTCGGGGGGTGAGGGGGCGATGAGACACGCGAACGCGCCGGACAGCGCATCGCAGATGCGCAGGCTGATGTTCAGCATCGCAACGATGGAGGAGCTCGGCGACGTGCTCAGCTCCCACAACCACTTCCACGACAACCTCCAGACCGCGCTGCTGAGCCTGATGGGGGCGGTCCCCGTGGCGCGGGGCGCGCTGCTGCTCTACGACCGGCGCAGCGGCGAGCTGGAGGTGGCGGCGGTCCGCGGCTCCTCGGCGGTGGCCGCGGGGGTGCGGCTGGCCTTCCCGCCGGCGCGGGCGGAGGCGCTCTGGCGGCGCCGGCGGCCGCTGCTGCTCGAGCACCCGCCCACGGGCCTCGGCTCGTGGGTGCGGCGCACGGGCGCGCTCCAGGAGCTGGGGGCCGTCGCCCTCGCGCCGCTGCGCTTCAAGAAGGAGCTGGTCGGGGCGGTGGCTCTCGGCGAGAAGTACACGGGCGAACCGTACGACGAGTCCGACTACGAGCTGATCATGGTCATGGCGAACTACATCGCCATCGGCGTCCACAACCAGGCGCTGCTGAGTCACCTCGAGAAGGCGAACACCGCGCTGCGGCGCAAGGTCACCGAGAACCGGCGCCTGTACCGCAACCTCGAGGGCATCTACGCCGACACGGTGAAAGCGCTGGGCGCCGCGATCGACGCCAAGGACCCGTACACCCGCGGGCACTCCGACCGCGTCGCGCGCATCGCGGTGGCGCTGGGCAAGGCGCTGGGCCTGCCGGAGGCGCAGATCAGCGCGCTGCGCGTCGCCAGCCACCTGCACGACATCGGCAAGATCGCGGTCGACAACAGCGTGCTGCTCAAGCCGGGGAGGCTCGACGAGACGGAGATGCTGCAGATCCACCGGCACCCGGCAGTCTCCTACGACATCCTCTCGAACATCGCGTTCCCGTACCCGGACGTCGCGCTGATCGCCCGCCACCATCACGAGTGGGTCAACGGGTCGGGCTACCCCGACCGGCTCGGCCCGGAGCGCCTCCTGCCGGGCATGAAGATCATCTGCATCGCGGACGCCTTCGACGCGATGACCTCCGACCGCCCGTACCGTCCCGCCCTGGATCTGCCGGAGGCGGTCCGGCGCATCCGGGAGGGCGTGGGCGTCCAGTTCGACGGCGAGGTCACCCGGGCGTTCTTCGACGTCCTGCGCGCCGAGGTCTGCGGGGATGCGGCGGAGCCGGCCCTCATCGCGGGGCTCAACCGGCACTTTTCCGCCGACGCGGTGATCGGGCGCATCGACCGGATCCTGTCCGACCTGGAGCCCGTGCACGGTTGAGCCCCGGCCGCGCAGCTGCTTGACAAAACCGCCGCCAGTCCTTAGGTTTTCGGCGGTCCGGGCGGTGTCAGGCACTCCCGGCGGGGAAGGAAGGCGGTGAGGACGGCATGGCCCCCCTGAACGAGCGCGAGCGCACGGTCCTGGCGTTGACCGTGATGCACCACATCCGCAGCGGCGAGCCGATCGGGTCGCGTTACCTCGCGGAGCAGCTCGACCTCGACGTCAGCCCGGCGACCATCCGGAACACGATGGCCGACCTCGAGGAGAAGGGGTACCTGCGCCAGACCCATGTCTCTTCGGGGAGGGTGCCCACCGACCTCGGCTACCGGTTCTACGTCGACGAGGTCGTCGGCGTGCGGCCGGCGCGGCGCGAGGGGCTCGAGGGGATGCGCGAGCGCATCGCCAGCCGGCGCAGCGAGATCGGCGAGCTCATCCGGGAGACCACGCGGACGCTCTCGGCGGCGTCGCGCCAGGCGGGCCTCGTGCTCGGCCCGCGGCTGCTGGACGCCCGGCTCGAGCACCTCGAGCTGCGCCGCGTGGCCTCGCGGCGGGTGCTCTCGATCTTCGTCACCGAGAGCCGGCTCGTCCAGACGCGGGTGCTTGAGCTGCCGGAGGACTGGCCGCAGGAGGACCTGGACGCCATGGCACGGGTCTGGAACGAGCGCTTCGCCGGCCTTGCGCTGCGCGAGGTGCGGACGCGGCTCGCGGTCATGATGGCGGCCGAGCGCGCCGCGCTCAACTCGCTGGTGCTGCGCGCTCTCGAGCTGGGACGCCTGGCGCTGGCGGCGCGCGAGCCGGCCGAGGAGCTGTACCTGGATGGCGCGGCCAACATCCTCGACGTGCCGGAATTTGCCGACCCCGGCAAGGCGCGGGCGCTCGTGCGCGCCATCGAGGAGAAGGGCCGGTTGTGCACGCTCCTCGACGAGTGCCTGCGGGCCGATCGCGTGCGGGTCTTCATCGGCGGGGAGGTCAGCCTTCCCGGCCTGACGGACGTCAGTCTCGTGACGGCGCCCTACCGGCGCGACGGGGAGCCGATCGGCGTGCTCGGCGTCATCGGCCCGACCCGGATGGCCTACGAGCGCATCATCCCGATCGTGGCCTGCGCCGCCGACGACCTGGGCGATTGCCTCAGCCGCGCGTGACGCGCCGGCGATCGGGGATTATCCTTTCAGGGGAGGCTCAAGAAGACATGACCAGACCGCAGTCCGAGGAAGCCGGGGCGGAGCCCGGAGCGGCGCGGCCCGCCGCGGATCCCGCCTCCGAGGTCGAGGCCCTGCGCGCGGAGCTCGCGACGCTCCGCGACCGGCACCTGCGGCTGCAGGCCGAGTTCGAGAACTACCGCAAGCGCCAGCAGCGCGAGCGCGAGAGCGCCAACCGGCACGCGAAGGAGCGGTTGCTGCGGGAGCTGCCCGACGTGATCGACAACCTCGAGCGGGCGCTGCGCCACGCGGCGGCGCCCGATGCGGCCCCTGAGAGCCTCGCGCAGGGCGTGGATCTGGTCGCCAGGCAGCTCACGGAGGTCCTGGCCCGCTTCGGGGCCGAGCCCATGACCGCCGTCGGCGCGCCGTTCGACCCGCACCGCCACGAGGCGATGGCCAGGGTCGAGACCTCGGGTGACCCGCCGGACGGCACCGTGGTGGAGGAGTTCCGTCGCGGCTGGCTCCTCGACGGCAAGGTCCTGCGCCCGGCGCTCGTCGCGGTCGCCAAGGTCCCGGGCGAGGGCGCGGGCACCGGCACGTGACCGGCCGTCCGGCGGGGCGTCGCCGGCGCGTCGCCGGCGCGTGCGCGACGGTGGCGGCCCTTGCGCTGGCGCTCTGCGCGGGATGCGGGAAGAAGGCGCCGCTGCGTCTCCCGGACCAGCGTCCCGCCGAGCGCGCCGGCGCGCCCAGGCTCTCGGTGCGGGAGGGGCAGGTCACGCTGGAGTTCTCGGTGCCGGCGCACCGGGTATTCCCGGAGCGCCAGGACCCCTGGGTGCTGGCGCGCATCCTGCGGCGCGACATTCCCGCGCGGGACTTCGTCGAGGTCGGGACGATCCTCGAGCGCAACGGCTTCGCATTCGAGGCGCCGCTCTCCTGGAGCGAGGCGGCGCGGTCCGCGGGGTCCAGCGCGTACCGGGTCGAGTTCCGCGACGCCGCGCGGCAGCGGCGCGCGCTCTCCGATCCTGTCGAGATCGCGTGGCAGCAACCGCCGGCCGCGCCGGCCGGGGTGACGGCCAGCGGGGACGACCATGCCGTGGTCCTCGCCTGGGTCCCGCCCTCCGGGCCCGCGGCGGGGGCGCGCTATCGCGTCTACCGGCGCGAGGCGCCGGACGGCCAGGTCGAGAGCCTGACGCCTGTGCCCCTCGAGGAGCCGCGCCACACCGACTCGCGGGTCAAGCCGGCGCGCGAATACTGCTACCGGGTGCGGGCGGTGCTCGGGCCGCCGGCCGGCGAGGTGGAAGGTCCCTCGAGCGCGGAGGTGTGCGCCCGCACCGATGACGTCACCCCGCCGCCGCCTCCGGCTGCCCTGCACGTCACGGCGGGGCCCGGCAGTTTCCAGCTGACCTGGGACGAGGTGGCGGTCCCCGACCTGCTCGGCTACCGGATCTACCGGTCGATCGACGATGGGCCGCTCGAGCTGCTCACGCCGATGCCGGTGCGCGGGAACGCTTGGCGCGAGGAGACACCCGGCGCGCGGGCGGGAGCCCGCTATCGGTACGTCGTCACTGCGGTCGACACCGCGGCGCGGGCGAACGAGAGTCCCTTCTCGCCCGCGGCGGAAGGGCCGGCCGTGCCTGCGGCCGGCGCGCCCTGAAGAGAGGCCCCCGCAGGGGACGGGGGAAGACCAAAGACCCTAGCCGGCGTCGGTCGCGCCCTTGGCCTTCTCCCGCTGGTAGGCCTCCTTGCCGGCCTCGACCGCGGAGTGGATGAGCGAGCGCTTCTCGTCGAGGAAGTCGCGGCCGCGTCCGACCGTGGAGGATACCTTCTCCTTGGCCTGGTCGATGTAGTCGGATGCCTGGTCCTTGAGGTGCTGGGAGAAATCGCGGATGCGCTCGGCGGACTCCTTGCGCGCCTGGGGGGCGAGCAGAAGCACCGCTGCGGCGCCGGCGACCGTGCCGAGCAGGAAGGAAACGACGATGGTGGTTCCGCTGCAACCGTCCTCGCGACTCATGGGGTGCCTCCCTTTTTCAAGAGGTTCTGCGCCAGATACTTGAAGCCCGTGCTGAATCCCGCGCGCAACCCGGCGACCTTCGCGCCGACGCCGCCGCCGAGCAGGCCGACGACCTCGCGCAGCTCGTTGAGGTCCTTGCCCACCTGGCGCAGGGAGCCGGAGAACATGCGCACGTCGTCGGTCACCGTGTTGATGTCGGCCGTGATGCGGTCGAGGTTCGCAAGCGTGGAGCGCAGCTCGCGCATGGTCGGGGCGAGCGACTCCTCGGTGATCTTGAGCACGCCGTTGAGGGTGCGGACGGTCCGCCGCAGCTCGAGCAGCAGCGGGATCAGGAAGAGCGTCCCCACGGCGACGGCGACGGCCAGGACCAAGAGCAGCACGCTGGATGCGGATGTCATGATTGCCCCCGATGCGTTTACCCCAATCTAGCACCCGCCCTCGGAGGGGTCAAGGTCGCCGAACACCGGGGTGACCGGCCCGCTCACCGGCCCGCCGCGCTCGCAGCGGTTGCGGCCGAGCGACTTCGCGCGGTAGAGCGCGCTGTCCGCGGCGGCGACGATGTCGTCGACCCGCAGCGCGGGCACCTCCGGCCAGGAGGCGGCGCCGATGCTCACCGTCAGGCCGGGGGGGGCGTCCGCGGCGTCGGCGCCGGGGAGCTTGAAGGTCAGGGCCGCCATGCGGCTGCGGACGCGCTCGGCGACGACGAGCGCCTCAGCGGCGTCCGTCTCCGGCAGCAGCGTCACGAACTCCTCTCCGCCGTAGCGGCCGGCGCAGTCGTACGCGCGGATGGCCTTGAGCAGGGCGCCGCCGGCGGCGCGCAGCGCCAGGTCGCCGGCGAGGTGCCCGTGGCGGTCGTTGAAGGCCTTGAAGTGGTCGATGTCGATCATCAGCACCGCCAGCGGCTTGCCCATGCGACGCGAGCGCTGCAGCTCCTTCTCGAAGCGGGCGAAGAAAAGGCGGCGGTTCGGCAGGCCGGTGAGGTCGTCCTCGTGCGCGAGGCGTTCGAGTTCGCGGTTGGCGCGCTCGAGCGCGGCCGCCTTGCGCTGGAGCTCCTCCTGGAGGTCGCGCATGCGCAGCATCACGGCGGCGCGCGCCTGGAGCTCCCCGGCCTCGAAGGGCTTGGTGACGTAGTCGTTCGCGCCGATGTTCAGGCCGCGGACCTTGTCGACGGATTCGCCGCGGGAGGAGAGCATGATGATCATCGCGTCGCGCAGCCGCGGGTTGTCGCGCACCGCCGAGAGGAACTTGAAGCCGTCGAGGCGGGGCATCTGCAGGTCGGTGATGATCAGGTCGGCGGGCTCGCGGGCCAGCAGCGCGAGCGCGTCGAGCCCGTCGACGGCCTCGACGATGCGGCCGACCGCGGGCATCGCCTCCAGCACCGTCCGCACGGCCGAGCGGATGCTCGGGGAATCGTCGACGACGAGGCAGCGCCGCGGCGGCGGGCGATAGGGCGTCTCCTGCGTCGCCGCGCCGGACGCGATGTCCCCGGCAAGGCCGCGGGGCTCTTCGTACCGATCCTTTGTGTCCAAAGCAGGTGCATCATGCAGCGGCGGCCGCGTCAGGTCAAGGACGGGTCCCGGTAACGGGTCGGCCGTGCGAATCGTCGCCCCGCGCTTGACTCTGGGCGGCGCTGGGGTATGATCCGCGACGACCGTGGGTCTTTAAGCTCATCCCGCGAGGTGAGGAAGAACACGTGAACGCGAAAGCCGAGATCCTCGACGAGGCGGGCATCCGCCGCGCCCTCGTCCGCATCGCCCACGAGATCCTCGAGAAGAATCAGGGACTCGCCGACGTCGTCCTCGTCGGGCTGCGCAGCCGGGGCGACCACATCGCGCGCCGCCTCGGCGAGATCCTGCGGGAGATCGAGGGCTCCGGCGTCCCCGTCGGCGTCCTGGACGTCACGCTCTACCGCGACGACCTGGCGCACGCCGCGCACTGGCCGCGCGTGCAGCGCACCGAGGTGCCGTTCCCGGTGGAGGGCCGCCACGTGGTGCTCGTCGACGACGTGCTCTTCACCGGCCGCAGCGTGCGCGCCGCGCTCGACTCGCTCATGGACCTCGGGCGCCCGCGCTCGATCCAGCTGGCGGTCCTCGTCGACCGCGGGCACCGCGAACTGCCGATCCGCGCCGACTTCGTGGGCAAGAACGTGCCGACGGCGCGGCGCGAGGCGGTGCGGGTGCTGTTGCGCGAGACCGACGGCGAGGACCGCGTCGTCATCGCCGAGGGCGAGGGGGAGCGGCGCTGATGGCCTGGGCGCGCAAGGACCTGCTGGGGATCGCCGGCCTCGACCCCGCGGAGATCGTCGAGGTGCTGGACACGGCCGCCACGATGAAGGACATCTCCTCGCGCGAGATCAAGAAGGTGCCGGTGCTGCGCGGCAAGACGGTGGTCAACCTGTTCTTCGAGGCGAGCACCCGCACCCGCGTCTCCTTCGAGATCGCCGAGAAGCGCCTCTCGGCCGACGCGGTCAACGTCTCGGCGTCGGGCAGCAGCGTGAGCAAGGGCGAGACGCTGCTGGATACGGCGCGCAACCTCCAGGCCATGAACCCGGACATCATCGTCCTGCGCCACTCCTGCCCGGGGACGCCGGCGATGCTGGCGGCGCGCCTGCCGGCCGCAGTCGTCAACGCGGGCGACGGGGCGCACGAGCACCCGACGCAGGCGCTGCTGGACCTCTTCACCATCCGGGAACGCCTCGGGCGCATCGCGGGGCTCACCGTGGGTATCTTCGGCGACATCGCCCACTCGCGGGTGGCGCGCTCGGACGTGCTCGCGCTGCGCGCTCTCGGCGCCCGCGTGCTCGTGGGGGGGCCGCCGGGCATGATCCCGCCGGGGATCGTTGAGCTGGGGGCGGAGGTTGCGCCGCGCCTCGAGGCGATGCTCCCCGCCGTGGACGTGCTGATCATGCTGCGCATCCAGCTGGAGCGCCAGGGCGGGGCGCTCTTCCCGTCGGCGCGCGAGTACGCGACGCACTTCGGGCTCAGCGCGGACCGGTTGCGGCTGGGGCGGCCCGGGCTGCTGGTGATGCACCCGGGGCCGGTCAACCGCGGCGTCGAGGTCGCGCCCGAGGTGGCGGACGGGCCGCAGTCGCTCATCCTCGATCAGGTGACCAGCGGGGTCGCGGTGCGCATGGCGGTGCTCTATCTGCTCTCGGGGGTGCACCGCGCCCCGGCCGCGGAGGAAGGGAGGGGCGGGGCGTGAGCATCGGCGCGAGGATCCTCATCCGGGGCGGGCGGGTGATCGACCCGGCCAGCGGGATCGACCGCGTCGCGGACCTGCTGCTCGAGGGCGGCCAGGTGGGAGCGCTCGGCGAGGCGGCCGGGGAGGGCGCCGCCGTGGCGCAGGTGATCGAGGCGCGCGGCCTCTGGGTGCTCCCGGGGCTCATCGATCTGCACTGTCACCTGCGGGAGCCGGGGCACGAGTACAAGGAGACGGTGCTCACGGGCACGCGCGCCGCGGTCGCCGGGGGCTTCACGGCGGTCGCCTGCATGCCGAACACCGTGCCTCCCAACGACTCGGCGCCGGTGACGCGCGCGATCCTGCGCAAGGCTGCGGAGGCCGGGCTTGCGCGCGTCTACCCGATCGGCTGCATCACGGCCGGGCAGCGCGGGGAGCGCATGGCGGAGTACGCGGACCTCGTGGCCGCCGGGTGCCGCGCCTTCTCGGACGACGGCCGGCCCGTGATGGACGCCGGCGTGATGCGCCGCGCCCTGGAGTACAGCCGCCACTTCGACGTCGCGCTGATCTCCCACTGCGAGGACCTGCGCCTGGCCGGGGATGGCGTCGCGCACGAGGGGGCGGTCGCCACGCGCCTCGGCCTCAAGCCGATCCCGGCCGCCGCCGAGGAGGCGATGGTCGCGCGCGAGGTCGTGCTGGCGCGCCAGACCGGCGCGCGCGTGCACATCGCGCACGTCTCCACCGCGGGCTCGGTGGCGCTCGTGGCCGCGGCGAAGGCCGAGGGGCTCGCGGTCACCGCGGAGGCGACGCCGCACCACTTCACGCTCACCGACGATGCGCTCGAGGGCTACGACACGGCGGTGAAGGTGAACCCGCCGCTGCGCCCGGCCGCGGACCGGGCCGCGGTGCGGCGCGGCATCGCCGAGGGGGTCATCGACGCGATCGCCACCGACCACGCGCCGCACGGGACGGTCGACAAGGAGCTGGAGTTCGACGCCGCGGCCAACGGCATGATCGGCCTGGAGACGGCGCTGCCGCTGGCGCTGCGCCTGGTCGCGGACGGCGAGGTCTCGCTGTCCCGCGTCGTGGAGGCGCTCACCTGGCGGCCGGCGCGGATCCTCGGCGTCCCCGGCGGGCGCCTCGCGCCCGGCGACCTCGCGGACGTGACGCTCGTCGACCCGGAGGAGGAGTGGACGGTCGAGCCGGAGCGGCTCTTCAGCCGGTCGCGCAACACGCCGTTCGCCGGCTGGCGTCTCCGGGGCCGCGTGCGCGCGACGATCGTCGGCGGGCGCGTCGTCTTCCGCGACGGAGCCGTCGTCGCGGTCGGGCCATGAGCCGCGGCGCCGGCGCGGGGGGAGGGGCGCGGTGCTCCTGACGGCGCGTTCGCTGCGCGTCCTCTCGTCCGACTTCAGGCTCCTCGACCTGGGATGGCCGGCGGGCGAGCCCGACCCCGCACCGGGCCAGTTCGTGATGGTGCGCACGCGCGAGGGCACGGACCCGCTCTGGCGGCGTCCGTTCGGGGTGCACGACTTCCGGCGCGGGCGCGGCGGCGCCGTCCTGTCGCTGCTCTTCCAGGTGGTGGGCCCGACGACGCGGGAGCTCGCCGCGTGCGGCAAGGGCGCCGTCGTGGACGTGCTCGGGCCCCACGGGCGCGGCTTCACGCTCGAGGCGCCCGAGCACTGGCTGGTGGCGGGAGGACGCGGCCTGGCGCCGCTCTACTACCTGGCGCGGCTCGCGCGGCGGGCGGGACGGCCGTGCCGCGTCTTCCTCGGCGGCCGGGAGGCGGGGCACGTCCTGCGGGTGCCGGAGCTCGAGCGCCGCGGCTGCGCCGTGGAAGTCTCGACGGAGGACGGGAGCCGCGGCCGCCGCGGCCGCGTGACGGAGTTGCTCGAGCGCGGGCTGGCGCGCGCCTCGCGACGCCGGCGCGCCGGCATCCTCGTCTCCGCCTGCGGTCCGCACGGCATGCTCGCCGCCGTGGCAAGCGTCTGCGCCGCGGCCGGGGTGCGCGCCCGGGTGTCCGTCGACCCGCTCATGGCCTGCGGGCGCGGCCTGTGCCTCGGGTGCACGGTGCGCGCCGGCGAGGGGTACCGGCTCGCGTGCCAGCACGGGCCGGTGTTCGACGCGGCCGAGCTCTCGTGGGAGGCGCCGTGACCCCCGACCTCGCGGTCCGCCTCGGGCCCCTGGCGCTGCCGAACCCGGTGATGCTCGCGTCCGGGACCTGCGGGTACGGGCTCGAGATGGCGCCGCACGGGGACCTCTCGGCGCTCGGCGCCGTCGTCGTGAAGGGCCTCTCGCTCCTCCCGTCGCCGGGGAACCCGCCGCCGCGCATCGTCGAGACGCCGTCGGGCATGCTCAACTCGATCGGCCTGGAGAACGTCGGGCTCGCCGCCTTCCTCGCCGAGAAGCTGCCGAAGCTGCGGCGGCTGGGCGCGCGCGTGGTCGTCAACTTCTACGGCGGCTGCCGCGCGGACTACCGCGAGCTCGCGGCGCGCCTCGACGGCGCCGAGGGGGTGCACGCGCTCGAGATGAACATCTCGTGCCCCAACGTCAAGCTCGGGGGGCTGCAGCTCGGGCAGGACCCGCGCGAGGCGCACCGGGTGGTCGCGGCCGTGCGGCGCGCCACGCGCCTGCCGCTGCTCGTGAAGCTGACGCCGAACGTGACCGACGTCCGCGTGATCGCGCGCGCCGCGGCGGACGCGGGCGCCGACGCCCTGACGCTCATCAACACGCTCCAGGGGATGGCGATCGACGTGGAGACGCGCCGGCCCGCGCTGGCGCGGACCGTCGGCGGCCTCTCCGGGCCCGCCATCCGGCCGGTCGCGGTGCGGATGGTCTGGCAGGTGCGCCAGGCGCTGCCCATCCCGATCGTCGGCTGCGGCGGCGTCTGGACGGCGCGCGACGCCATCGAGTTCCTGCTCGCGGGCGCGACGGCCGTCCAGCTCGGCAGCGTCAACTTCACGCACCCCGGGCGGTGGGTCGAGGTCGTCGCCGGCATCGGCGAGTACCTGCGGCGGCACGGGGTCGCGCGCGCCGCGGACCTGGTGGGGAAGCTCGAGCCCTGGGCCTAGGCGGCGGGCTTCGTGCCCGCGCGCGCCAGGCCGCGCCAGAGGTACTGCAGTCCCGAGGCCACCGTCAGCGCGGCGGTCAGCGCCAGCAGCCAGGACCACGTCGTCCGGCCTTCGCCGGTGATCTGCACGAGCAGCGTCAGCGCCAGCGTGAGGAACTGGCAGAGCGTCGCGGCCTTGCCGGTGAGCGTCGGGGCGATCTCCAGCCTCCCGTCGTGGATGTAGAGCACGAGCGACCCGAGCGAGATGATCACGTCGCGGCTGATCACCGTGATCACGAACCAGGCCGGGAGGGGCCCGAGGAAGGTCAGCGCGACGAAGCCGCTCACCGAGAGCAGCTTGTCCGCGAGCGGGTCGAGGAAGCTGCCGATCGCCGTCTTCTGGTGGAGCCGCCGGGCGATGAGGCCGTCGAGCGTGTCCGAGAGCGCGGCGGCGACCAGCACGGCGAACGCCGGGCCGGGGCGGCGGTAGACGAGAAGCGTCAGGAAGACCGGCAGCAGCAGCAGCCGCAGCGTCGTGATGAGGTTGGGGACGTTCACGGCCGCCGCGTCCCGGGGTGCCTCAGGGGAGGAAGCCGCGGGAGCGGCTGGCGCGCAGGGACGCGATGCGCGGGGCGAGCGCCGCCGCGATCTGGCGCGACGCCGGCTGGAAGGCGTCCTCGAGCGAGGCGTCGGCGGAGAGCGCGACGTCCGCCCGGGACCCCCCGAGCGTGGTCTCCGAGGACGTGGCGATCAGCTGCACCGCCAGGACGAGCCCGCCGGCGCGGCGCGTCAGGCGCGCAAGCAGGACGGCGTCCGCCTCGAGGCGCTTGCCGGCGGCTGCGGCGAGCGCCACGCGGTTCTCCTCCGAGGTCGCGCCGCCCCCGGCCTCCCACGGCGCACGCTCGGTCGTCGAGACGATCACGACCCCGCGGCGCGAGAGCTCGCCCTCGAGCGCGCCGGCGGCAAGGCGCCCCGCATCGACCTCCTCATCCGCCGCGGGGTCGCTCATGGGGAAGGAGTCGGAGAGCACGAGCAGCCGCGCGGGGGTGGCCGCCGCGGTGGCTGCGCTCGAGCGCGACGCCCGCGCGAGCTTCTCGCGCCAGATCTCGACCTCGGCCTCCAGGTCGACGAACCCGTCCTGCTGGGTCTGCCTGAGGATGCGCCAGGCGGCGACGAAGTCGGCGGCGCGCGAAAGCACGGTCTCCTGGAAGATCTCGAGGTCGCGAGGCGTCTGTCGCTCCGGCGCCACGGCGCGCAGGCCGTCGAGCAGCGCGCGGCGGAACGCCTCGTCGAGCGCCTGCTGGGCCGCCAGGTCGGCGCGCCCCTCCTGCACGGGCGCGCGCCCGGCGGCGCGGACGACGA
>DATDCY010000310.1 GCA_036524115.1 bacterium
GTCACGCCGTCGGACGGCGCGCGGCGCCGCAGCGGCACGAGCGCCGCGGCGAGCGCGGGCACGAGAGCGATGCAGAGCAGGTTCCGTACCGCGACGAGCGCGCGGTCGGCGGTGCCCGCCCCGCGCGAGCCGCCGAGGAACAGATCGCGCGGACGGAGCTGGCGGAGGAGAAACGGCCGGTCGTCGCCGACGGGCGTCGCATCGTAGGAGAGCCCGGCGAGAAAGCCCACGGGGTCCTCGGCGCGCACGAAGCGGGCGATCGCCCCCGCGCCCTCGCGGGCCGGCGAGTACACCACTTCGAAGCCCAGCCCGCGGCAGCGCGCCTCGAGCACCGCCACCTCGCCGACCGTGAACGGCGAGCGCTTGACGATCATGTTCGCGACGTCCCCCGCGGCGGCGATGAACAGGTGAGCCCACGGCGCCTCCGCGCCCGCATCCTCGAGCGCCGCCCGCGCGGTCGCAACGAACCGGAGCAGCGGCCTCTCGCCGGCGCTGAATCGGCGGGAGAGAAGCCCGTCCGGGGCCAGGCGCGCCAGCAGCTCCCCGAACGCCTCCCGGGTGGCAAGGCGGTCCCCGCCTGACGGCAGCAGGCGCGGCAGCCCGGGCGCGCCGGGGGCCAGGATGAGATCGTACGCCGACGGATCGCGGCGCAGGAAAGCGCGCCCGTCGGCCACGACCGCCTCGACCCCGGCCAGGGAGAAGGGCCGGCCGGAGAAGCCCGCGAGGTCTTCCTCGACGACGCGCACGACGAGGGCGTCGGGCTCGACCGCGCGGATCGGCCCGTCCCCCAGGGCACGGGCAACGAGGACATCGCTGCCGCCCCCCGCGCCGACAACGAGCACGCGCGGGTCGCGCCGGATGCCGTGGGCCAGGGCCGCCAGGCTCGCCGGCTCCCAGCCGGACTCGTCCCCCGCGCGGTGACGCACGACGTTCGCGTACGGCACGTCGTCGACCACGAGGCCAAGCTGCTCGGGGAGCGGCCCGCTGTGGAGGCCTCCCAGCGCCAGCGCCGTGGCCGCTTCGTCGCCGCGCAGGGGCCTGACGAGCACGCGGGACGAGACGCCCCAGCGCGCGAGCAGCGCGCCCGACTCCCGGCGCCCTCCGGCGTACGGGATTTCGACGGCGCCCCCGGATGCGACGGCCGGGACGACGACGAGGGCGACGAGGGCCCCGATCGCGCCTCCGGCGAGCACGCCGGCCCAGGCGCGCCCCGCGTCGGCGCGGCGGTCGGCGAGCGCAAGGGCCACGAGCCAGCCGCCGACGAAGAACGGCGCCGCGACGACGACGCAGAGCGCCGCGAGCGCGACGGGTCGCGGCTGCGGCGTCTGCGCCAGGAACCAGCCGGCGAGCGGCGCGACACGGGCGAGCGCGAAGAAGAACCCCGGCTGGGCGCACAGCGCGAGCGCCAGCGCCAGCGAGAGCCGGCCCAGTTGCCGCGGGACCGCCTCGGCCGGAATGCGTCGCGGTGCGAGGCACGGGACGAGGCCGCCCGCCGCGGTGCTCATGAGCGCCGGAACGAGCACCAGCGGCGCAAGCGGTTGCCCGATGAGGGCCGGGAGCGCGCGCCAGAGAACGACCGCGAGCGCCGCGAGGCCGGCGCTGCACGCGGGCAGCGCGCCGGGAGGCCCGCTCGTCGCCTCGGGCGGGCGGGCCGGCCCGTTCACCGGGCGGCTTCCCAGCCCGTCACGAAGGGGGCCGGCGCCGGCTCGATCTCGACGCGACCCAGCGCCGGGTCCTCGTCGGCGTCGTAGACGCGCGCGCGGATCGCGGCCGGGTCCGCCGTCCCCCACCAGTTCCCGCGCAGGGTCCGGCCGCCCCGGTAGAAGTCCCCGAGGCGCACGTCGTAGCGCAGGTTGCCGAAGATGTTGTTCGCCTCGATCACCGAGTCCGTGTCGCTGTCGAAGAGAAAGAGGCCAACGCCGTTGCCGGTGACGAGGTTGTGGTGGATGGTGTTCGCGCAGGCGAAGAAGTTGAGCCCCTTGCTCTCGTTGTCCCGGACCAGGCAGTTGGCGATCTCGAAGCGCGAGTTGCCCAGGCGCGTCCCCTCGATGTTGCGCTCGAGGCGCGTGCGCACCACCGCGCCCGAGGAGAAGTGCGCGTGCAGCGCGTGCTGCGCGTACTCGATCCGGCAGCCGGCGAGCAGGTTGCCGTGCGAGTTGTCGAAGACAAGCCCCTGCCAGTCGCCGGGCTGGGGCCGCGCCTCCGCGGACGTGAGCACGATGGTCCCGCCGTCGCGGCCGTCGGCCTCGATCCGTCCGAGCAGGTGCAGGCCCGCGTCCCCGATGCCGTCGCCGTCGCGGTCGACGAAGGCGAAGCGCAGGACCGTCCCCGGTTCGAGCCGCAGGGTGACGCCGGCGGGCACCTCGACGAACTCGGCGATGCGCCGCTCCCCGCTCCAGGTCCAGACC
>DATDCY010000311.1 GCA_036524115.1 bacterium
TGCTCGGCGACGTCTGGGGCGACCCGGTGGCCTGGGCGAAGAAGTGCGAGGGCGAGTTCGGCGCCGACCTCGTCTGCCTGCAGCTGGCCGGCACCGACCCGAACGGCGCCAACCGCAGCGCCGCCGACGCGGTCGCGACCGTCAAGGCGGTCGCCGGCGCGATCAGCGTGCCGCTGATCGTCTACGGCTCGGGCAACGCCGAGAAGGACGCCGAGGTGCTCAAGGCGGTCGCCGAGGCGACGCAGGGGCTGAACGTCACGGTCGGCGCGGCGATCGAGGAGAACTACAAGTCGATCGGCGCGGCGGCGATGGGCTTCGGCTGCAAGGTCATCGGCCAGACGCCGATCGACGTCAACATGGCCAAGCAGCTGAACATCCTGCTCACGAACCTCGGCGTCGCCGTCGACAACCTGCTCATCGACCCCTCCACCGGCGCGCTCGGCTACGGGCTGGAGTACTCCTTCTCGATCCACGAGCGCATCAAGCTGGCGGCGCTCAAGCAGAACGACGCGATGCTCCAGTCCCCGACCGTCTCGAACCTCGGCAAGGAGGCGTGGCGGGCCAAAGAGGCGAAGATCACGCAGGCGGAGGCGCCGCAGTGGGGCGACCAGCGCAAGCGCGGCATCCTCTGGGAGGCCCTGACGGCCGTCGCCCTGATGATGGCCGGCTCCGACGTCCTGGTCATGCGCCACCCCGAGGCGGCCAGGCTGGTCAGGCAGACGGTCGCGGCGCTCTAGGGCGGCGGACGGGCTGACCGGGCAAAGACGACACGGGCGTGCCGAGCGGATCGGGCCCGTGCAACCCATAGGGAGGTAAGGAAACGTCATGGCGCTCACAGGCATGCAGATCTTCAAGTATATGCCGAAGACCAACTGCGGCCAGTGCGGGGTCCCCACCTGCCTGGCCTTCGCGATGAAGCTGGCCTCCGCCGGCGCGTCCCTCGACCAGTGCCCGTTCGTCTCCGAGGAGGCCAAGGCGGTGCTCGCCGAGGCCTCGGCGCCGCCGATCCGCGGCGTGACGATCGGCGAGGGCGAGTTCGCGCTCAAGGTCGGCGAAGAGCTGGTGCTGCACCGGCACGAGAAGACCTTCTTCAACCCCTGCGGTTACGCGCTGCTGATCGAGGACACCGAGGCCGCCGACGCCGTCGCCACAAAGCTCGCGGCGCTCAAGGCCGCGACCTACGAGCGCGTCGCGCAGACGCTGCGCGCCAACCTCGTGGCGGTGAAGAACACGTCTGGCGACGCCGCGAAGTTCGCGGCGTGCGTCAAGGCGGTCGCCGGCGCGATCCCGTACCCGCTCGTGCTCATGGCCGAGCCGGCGGCCATCGAGGCGGCGCTCGCGGGCACCGCGCTCAAGCGGCCGCTGCTCTACGCCGCCACCAAGGCCAACCTCGACGTCATGGGGGCGCTGGCCAAGAAGGTCGGCGTGCCGCTGGCGGTCAAGGCCGCGAGCCTCGACGAACTGGGCGAGCTGACCGCGAAGCTCGACGGCATGGGCGTCAAGGACCTCGTCCTCGACCCCGGCTCGCGCACGCTCAAGGAGACGCACCAGAACCTGGTCTACATCCGCCGCGCCGCCCTCAAGAAGAAGCTGCGCCCCTTCGGCTTCCCCGTCATCACCTTCCCGGCCGAGGAGACGACGGACGACATGATGGAGACGGTCCACGCGGCCGTCTACACCATCAAGTACGGCGGCGTCGTCGTGCTGCGCGACCTCTCCCCCGAGAAGGCCTACGCGCTCTACGTGCTGCGCCAGAACATCTACACCGACCCGCAGCGGCCGATGCAGGTCGCCCAGGACATCTACTCGCTCAACGGCGCGGACGAGAACTCGCCGGTGCTGATCACGACGAACTTCTCGCTGACCTACTTCATCGTCTCGAGCGAGATCGAGGGGAGCAAGGTGCCGACCTGGCTGGCGATCGTCGACACCGACGGGCTCTCGACGCTGACCGCGTGGGCCGCCGGGAAGTTCGTGCCGGACCGGATCGCGGCCTTCGTCAAGAAGTCCGGCATCGAGGCCAAGGTCAAGCACCGCACGGTGGTCATCCCCGGCTACACCGCGCAGCTCTCCGGAGAGCTGGAGGACGAGCTGAGCGGCTGGAAGGTCGTCGTCGGGCCGCGCGAGGCCTCGGAGCTGCCCGCGTTCCTCAAGGCCTTCAAACCGTAGGGGCCCCGGCGTGAAGATTGCGGTCACGGGCAAGGGCGGCGTCGGCAAGACGACCGTCGCCGCCGGCCTCGCGCGCCTCTTCGCGCGCGAGGGGCGCCCGGTCATCACGATCGACGCGGACCCGGACGCGAACCTCGCCGCGGCCCTCGGGATCGACCCCGAGGCCGCGGCGAAGATCGTGCCGATCGCGAAGATGAAGGAGCTGATCGCCGAGCGCACCGGCGCCAAGCCCGGCGCGATCGGCGGCATCTTCAAGCTCAACCCGCGGGTCGACGACCTGCCGGACGAGTTCAGCGTCAAGGCCTTTGGGGTCAAGCACCTCGTGCTCGGCACCGTGGAGAAGGGCGGCTCCGGGTGCATCTGCCCGGAGTCGACGATGCTCAAGGCGCTGATGAAGCACGTCATCGTGCGCCGCGAGGAAGTCGTGATCATGGACATGGAGGCGGGCATCGAGCACCTCGGCCGCGGCACGAGCGCCTCGGTCGACGCGATGCTCGTCGTGGTCGAGCCGGGGCAGCGCAGCATCCAGACGGCGCGGCAGATCCACAAGCTGGCCGCGGACCTGGGCGTCACGCGCGTGTTCCTCGTGCTCAACAAGGTGCGCGACGCCGCCGAGGAGGCCGAGCTGCGCGCGCACCTGCCGGATCTGCCCGTGATCGGCACCGTGCTCGAGCGCGAGTCGATCCGCAAGGCCGACCTCGCGGGGCGCTCGCCCTTCGACGTCGAGCCGGCGTTCGTCGCCGAGATCGCCGCGATCAAGGAGCGGCTGGCGGCGGAGGTCGGCGCACACTAGAAGAATGGGGACAGATCAATTTTTGCGCGCAACTCAACGGACGTGGGGGCGGTTCGGGTCGGAAGATAAGTCTGTCCCCATTTTCCAAGAAAAGGGAGAACGAACATGCTGATCATCGCCGAGAAGATCAACATCATGTCGAAGACCATCGGACCGGCCATCCGCGCCAAGGACCCCAAGCCGATCCAGGAGCTGGCGCTCCTGCAGGTCAAGGGCGGCGCGAAGGCGCTGGACCTGAACCTCGGCCCGGCGACCAAGGACGGCCCCGCCACGATGCAGTGGCTCGTCAAGACCGTCGAGGAGGTCGTCGACGACACGATCCAGCTCTCGCTGGACACCAAGAACCTCGAGGCGATGGAGGCCGGCCTCGCCGTCGTCAAGAAGCACAAGCCGATGATCAACTCGACGAACGCCGACGAGGGCGTCCTCGACAAGATGATGCCGATCGCGGCGAAATACGACGCCGACATCATCGCGCTGGCGATGACGCTCGCGGGCATCCCGCGCGACTGCGACGAGCGGATGGTCAACGCGGCGACGATCATGGGCAAGGCGATGGAGCACAACGTCGCGCTCGACCGGATCTACCTCGACCCGCTCGTGCTGCCGATCGGGGTGGCCCAGCAGGACGTCAACGAGTGCATCAAGGCCGTCCGCATGTTCCAGGAGCTCAACGACGGGGAGCCGATGAAGACGGTCGTCGGCCTCTCGAACGTGTACAACGCGACGCCGAAGCACCTGCACACGCGCATCGGCGGCACCTTCTTCACGATGCTGGCCTCGGCGGGCCTGACCGCGGCGATCGCGGACTCGACGAACGCCGAGTTCATGGCGACGGTCCGCACCGTCGAGCTGCTGAAGAACGAGATCCTCTACGCCGGCTCGTACCTCGACGACCTGGTCCCGCCGCCGGCGGCCTAGGGCGCGCACGGAACGACTGGAGAGAATGCAGCACGCCGGCGCCGCAGGGGGCGCGCGGGGGAGGCGATGGAGAGCAAGCAGACGATAACGATCAACGGGAGGCCGTGCGGGTTCGCGGCGGGCGAGACCGTGCTCGACGTGGCCCGCCGCAACGGCATCGACATCCCGACCCTCTGCCACCTCAAGGGGGCGACCCCGACCGGCGCCTGCCGGGTCTGCATGGTGGAGGTCGAGAAGGCGCGCAGCCTCATGGCGGCCTGCGCGCTGCCGGCGGCCGACGGCATGATGGTCCAGACCGAGTCGCCCAAGGTGGTGCGCAGCCGCAGGATGGTGGTCGAGCTGCTGCTCTCCTCGGGGAGCCACGACTGCGTCACCTGCGCCGGCGCCGGCGAGTGCCGGCTGCAGGAGCTGGCGCTGCGCTACGGCGTCGTCGGGCGGGCCTTCCCGGCGACGCCGCCGCGCTACGAGCCCGAGACCGTCAACCCCTTCATCATGCGCAACTTCTCCAAGTGCATCCTCTGCGGCCGCTGCGTGCAGGCCTGCAACGACGTGCAGGTCAACGAGGCGATCCACTTCGGCTACCGCGGCAAGCGCAGCAAGATCGTCGCCGGCGAGGACGTCGCCTACAAGGACGGCGAGTGCGTCTTCTGCGGCGAGTGCGTGCAGGCCTGCCCGACCTACGCGCTGGTGCTCAAGGAGGCCAACGTCAAGGTCCGGCCCTGGGAGGGGCAGCGGGTGCGCACCACCTGCAGCTACTGCGGGGTCGGCTGCCAGATGTGGCTGCACATCAGCGACAACCGCGTCGTCAAGGTCAGCGGCGTCGAGGGGACCGGACCCAATCATGGCAGCCTCTGCGTCAAGGGGCGCTTCGGCTACCACTTCATCGGGCACCCGGACCGGCTGAAGACGCCCCTGATCCGCCAGGGCGGCGGCTTCCGGGAGGCCTCGTGGGACGAGGCGCTCGGGCTGGTCGCGGAGAAGCTCGCCGCCGCGCGAGCCGCCGGCCCGCAGACGGTCGGCGTGCTCTCGTCGGCGCGGGTGAGCAACGAGACGAACTACCTGCTCCAGAAGCTCGCGCGGGGGGCGCTCGGGACCAACAACGTCGACCACTGCGCTCGGCTCTGACACAGTTCCACGGTGGCCGGTCTGGCCGCCGCCTTCGGCTCCGGGGCGATGACGAACCCGATCGCCGACATCGAGGAGGCGCAGGTCATCCTCGTCACGGGTTCGAACACCACCGAGAACCACCCCGTGCTCTCGTCCTACGTCAAGCGGGCGGTCAAGCACCGGGGCGCGAAGCTGATCGTCGTCGACCCGCGGCGCATCCCGCTGACCCGGCACGCGGCGCTCTGGCTGCGGCCGAAGCCCGGCACGGACGTCGCCTGGGTCAACGGACTGCTGCACGTGATCCTCGCGGAGAACCTCCACGACGAGAAGTACGTGGCGGCGCGCACGGTCGGCCTCGAGGAGATGAAGAAGGCCGTGGCTGCGTACACCCCCGAGCGCGTCGAGGCGATCACCGGCATCCCGGCGGCCGACCTCGTGGCCGCCGCCCGGCTCTACGCCTCGGTCCCGGCCGCGAGCATCCTCTACACGATGGGCATCACCCAGCACGTCGCGGGGACCGACGGGGTCAAGTCCCTCGCGAACCTGGCCATGCTCTGCGGCAACGTCGGCGTGCGCGGCGGGGGCGTGAACCCGCTGCGCGGCCAGAACAACGTCCAGGGCGCCTGCGACATGGGCGCGCTGCCGGACGTCTACACCGGCTACCAGAAGGTGGCGAACCCGGAGGCCCGCGCGAAGGTGGCCAGGGCCTGGGGGGTCGCGGAGCTGCCCGCGGCGCCCGGCCTGACGGCGACGGAGATGCTCCCCGCGGCGCACCGCGGCGAGCTCAAGGCGCTCTACATCGTCGGCGAGAACCCGATGGTCTCGGACGCCGACATCGCGCACGTCGAGGCCTGCCTGAAGCACCTCGACTTCCTGGTGGTGCAGGACATCTTCCTGACCGAGACCGCGCAGCTCGCGCACGTCGTGCTGCCGGCGGCCTGCTTCGCCGAGGTCGACGGCACCTTCACGAACACCGAGCGCAAGGTGCAGCGCATCCGCAAGGCGGTCGAGCCGCCGGGCCAGGCCCGCGCCGACTGGGAGATCGTCGCGGACCTCGCGACGCGCCTCGGGCACCCCATGGCGTATGGCGGCGCCGAGGCGATCATGACCGAGATCGCGAAGGTCACGCCCTCGTACTGCGGGATCTCCTACCCGCGGCTGGAGCGCGAGGAGATCCACTGGCCGTGCACGGGGACCGACCACCCCGGCACGCCCTGCCTGCACATGGACCAGTTCACCTGCGGGCTCGGCAACTTCTCGACGGTCGAGTACCGCCCGCCGGCGGAGAGCCCCGACCGGGAGTACCCGCTGCTGCTGACGACGGGCCGGGTGCTCTACCAGTACCACACCGGCACGATGACCATGAAGAGCGCGGGACTCAACGAGAGGGCGCCGCGGAGCTTCGTCGAGATCGCCCCGGAGGACGCGCGCGCCGCCGGCATCGCGGACGGCGACGACGTGCTCGTCAGCTCGCGTCGCGGCGAGATCGTGGTCCGGGCGCGCGTCTCGGGAATGACGGCCCCCGGGACGGTCTTCATGCCGTTCCACTGGGCCGAGGCCGCGGCGAACCGGCTGACCTCATCCGCCGCGCTCGACCCGGTGTCGAAGATCCCCGAGTTCAAGGTCTCCGCGGTCCGCATCGCGAAGGTCGAGACGGAGGCGGAGACGATGACGGCCGCCGGCGAGGAGAGAAGATGAGCCAGACGACGATGGAGACCCGGCCGGACCTGGCCGACGTCACCCCGGCGATGTGGACGCGCATCGACGCGATCATCGCCGAGCACCGCGGCGCCGCCGGCGCGACGATCCCGGCGCTGCGCAAGTGCCAGGACACCGTGGGGTACCTGCCGAAGCCGCTGATCGGCTACGTGGCGGCGGGGCTCGGGCTGCCGCGCGCGGAGGTCTTCGGCGTGGCGACCTTCTACTCGCTTTTCACGCTCGTGCCGCGCGGGCGCCACTGCATCAAGGCCTGCGAGGGCACCGCCTGCTACGTGCGCGGCATCAAGGAGGTCATCGGGCGGGTGCGCGACACCTACGGCGTGAGCATCGGTGAGACCACCGAGGACCGGCGCTTCTCGCTGGAATCGGTGCGCTGCCTCGGCGCCTGCGGGCTGGCGCCGGTGGTCGTGGTCGACCAGGACACCCACGGCGGCGTGACGCCGGAGAAGATCACCAGGATCCTCGAGGAGTACAAGTGATGGCCAAGCTGACCATCGACGACCTGAAGAAGATCCGGGAGAAGACGCTCCCGACGCTCTGCCTTGGCTCGTGCAGCGAGCGCGCGAAGATCACCCTGCACATGGGCACCTGCGGCGTCGCCGCCGGCGCCGGGCCGGTGATGGACGCGCTCAAGGAGGAGATGGCCGCGGCCAGGCGCGACGACATCCGCGTCGTCGTCTCGGCGTGCGCCGGCATGTGTTCCTCCGAGCCGAACGTGACCGTGGAGATCAAGGGCGCCGACCCCGTGGTCTACCAGCACATGGACGGGCCGAGGATGCGGCAGGTCTTCCGCCGCCACGTGCTGCGCGGGGAGGTCCAGGCCGAGTTCGCGCTGATGCGCCAGAGCGCGTTCGCGCCGCCGGCGGGAGGTGCGAAGTGAGCGCCGCGAAGAAGGCGCCGCCGAAGAAGGCACCCGTCAATAAGGCGGCGACCAAGAAGGCCGTGGCGAAGAAGGCCGTCGCGAAGAAGCCCGTGGGCAAGAAGCCTGTGCCCAAGAAGGCTGTGGCTGCGAAGGGAGCGGCGAAGAAGGCCGCTGCGAAGACGGCCGCGAAGAAAGTCGTTGCGAAGAAGCTGCTCGCCGCAAAGGCCCCGACGAAGCCGGCGCCGGTTCAGAAAGTCCAGGCGACCCGGGCGCCCGCCCCGACTGCCGCACCCGTGACCACGACTGCGACCAGGAAGATTCCCGCGCAGAGGAAGACCGTCGCCGTGTGCGCCTGCACCGGCTGCACGAAGCGCGGCTCCTCCGAGGTGCGCGAGGCGCTTGAGCGCGAGGTCGTCGCCCACGGCCTGTCCGACCACGTCGAGATCCAGGCCGGCGACTGCGACGGCCTCTGCGGCATCGGGCCGGTGGTGCGCGTCGCCGCCGACGGCGTCCTCTACCGGGCGGTCAAGCCGGCGGACGCGGCGAAGATCGTCGCAGAGCACATCGCCGGCGGCTCGCCGGTCGAGCGCCTGCGCTACCAGGGCCCCGGCGCAGCCGAGTCGGTGGTGCCCGAGTCCGGCCACCCGTTCTTCAAGGACCAGCTCTTCTGGGTCATGCGCAACAAGGGGCTCATCGACCCGGAGTCGATCGACGAGTACATCGCGCGCGACGGCTACTTCGGCCTCGCCAAGGCGCTCACCGAGCTGACACCGGAGCGGATCGTCGAGGAAGTGCTGACCTCGGGGCTGCGCGGGCGCGGCGGCGGCGGCTTCCCCACGGGGCTGAAGTGGAAGTTCGCCGCCGGCAGCAAGGGCGACGTCAAGTACGTGCTCTGCAACGCCGACGAGGGCGACCCGGGCGCGTTCATGGACCGCTCCGTGCTCGAGGCCGACCCGCACTCGGTGATCGAGGGGATGGCGATCGCCGCGCGCTGCATCGGCGCGAAGAAGGGGTACATCTACTGCCGCACCGAGTACCCGCTGGCGATCCACCGGCTGAACGTCGCCATCGCGGCGGCCCGCGAGTACGGCCTGCTCGGCACGGACATCCTCGGCACCGGCTTCGACTTCGACCTGGAGATCTACGAGGGCGCCGGCGCCTTCGTCTGCGGCGAGGAGACGGCGCTCATGGCCTCCATCGAGGGGCGCCGCGGCATGCCGCGCCCGCGCCCGCCGTTCCCGGCGCACCAGGGGCTCTGGAAGAAGCCGAGCATCCTCAACAACGTCGAGACCTTCGCCAACATCCCCCAGATCATCCTCAACGGCGGGGCCTGGTACGCGGCCGTCGGCACCGAGAAGAGCAAGGGGACGAAGGTCGTCGCGCTCTCGGGCAAGGTCAAGAACATCGGCCTCGTCGAGGTCGCGATGGGGACGACGATCCGCTCGATCGTCTACGACATCGGCGGCGGCGTCCCGAACCGCAAGAAGTTCAAGGCCGTGCAGCTCGGCGGCCCCTCGGGCGGCTGCGTGCCGGAGTCGCATCTGGACACCCTCGTCGACTACGAGGAGATCGCCAAGGTCGGTGCGATCATGGGTTCCGGCGGCATGATCGTCATGGACGAGACGACCTGCATGGTCGACATGGCGCGCTACTTCATGGACTTCATCCAGGACGAGTCCTGCGGCAAGTGCACGCCGTGTCGCGAGGGGACGCGCCGGATGCTCGAGATCCTCCAGGGGATCTGCGCTGGCAAGGGGCAGGAGGGCGACATCGAGAAGCTCGAGGCGCTCTCGGAGGTCATCCGCGAGTCATCGCTCTGCGGCCTCGGCCAGACCGGCCCGAACCCGGTGCTCTCGACGCTGCGCTACTTCCGCGACGAGTACGAGGCGCACATCAAGGAGAAGCGCTGCCCGGCCAAGCGCTGCACGGCGCTGCTCAAGTTCTGGGTCGACCCCGAGAAGTGCAAGAAGTGCGGCCTCTGCTTCAAGGCCTGCCCGCAGGGGGCGATCACCTGGGAGAAGAAGCAGCCGGCGGTCATCGACACGGCCAAGTGCGTCCAGTGCATGTCGTGCTTCGAGGCCTGTCCGTCGTCGTCGATCTTCTAGAGAGAATCCGGGCGCGCGGCCGCGGGGGCTCCCTGCGGCCGCGCGTCTCCGCCGCCGGTCCGGAGTGGCGCCCGGGCCTCGCGGTCTCGTAACTCGCCCTTCGGGCTCAGACAACGAGCCCGCGTCCCTTCGGGACCGCCCCGGTCGCCGCTCCCGGGCTGATCGGTGGCTCCGCGCCATCTCCCTCCGGGAAGCCCCAGCCGCCTCGCTGGGCAAGGGTTCATCGTGCAAGAGAAGTTGTTTGCAGTGGAGGTGCTTGCGGTTCAACAACCAACTGCGACTGGTCTGTCAGGAAGACAACGAAGCCCAGTCCGGTGACTCAGAAACGAACCCGTCAAGGGGGGTACTATTTCGTCACGCCGAGGTTAATGAGCCGATACGTAAGGGCTTGGGTAGACACCCCGAACTTTCGGGCGATCGATTCCAGCAAGTGTTCATCGCCGAGATCGACGTTCTTGGCATGTATGTATGGTCGTAAGAGTTTCTCAGGCATGAGGAGGGCAGCGGCGAACCTATTGGCGTCGATTTCACGTTCGTCAACAGCTTTGCCGGATCGGCTGTCGCGGGCGTAGAAGGATAGCTTGCGATCAACGAAACTACTGTTTGGGTGGAGACGCAGGTGGCCGAGCTCATGGGCGACTGTGAAGTTCTGTCGGGTCCTCGGATGCAGGTTGTTAACCCCAATGATGGTGGATTCTCCCTCGCGAAGCAGAAAGCCGCTGAGTTCTGAAGGGAGTGGGCCGATCCGTAGCGTTGTCCCAACGGCACGTGCCACCTCGAATACGGGTATAGGCTCTTCTTGGACGTTCGACTCGGACAGCAGGCGGTTTACTTCGCGCGCGATTTCATCGCGATTCATGAGAATCTCCTTTTCGGCCGCCCAAGAGGCTACCGACGAGGGCGAGTTCCTTTGGGCTTAACTGCTTTGCAAAGTTAGTCGGGATCTGCGCTGCAAACTCCGAGCTTGTGCCAGGAGGCAGCAGGTCGGTCGGCTCCACGCCTAGCGCCCGTGCAATGTCGTAAAGGACATGGATCTGGATTCGGTGTCGACCTCGTTCAATGTTGACCATCGAAGCACGCGACAGGTGTGCGGCACTAGCCAAGTCCTCTTGTCTTAACCGGGGGTCACGAGACTTGCGTAACTTGGCAATCCGCTGCCCAATCTGGCTATAGATGGCCAGTGCGGACTCCGTTGACATGGCCGTAAGTTACTCGCCAAACGGTGCTCTGTCAAGAGCGCAAACGTTTACATACATGGCATTCATACGATTATGTAATTGACATATTGCGTAGAGGCGGATAGGATTCATCCCGAGGTTGCGGCAAGCGGGCACGCCCCTCACCAATTATGGCCCGCGAGCAGGAGAAACGAAGATGTCTAACGAACCTGTCGAGAGAAAGCACGACCACGTGATCCATTACAAAGTGAATGACGAGCCACAGGAAACCACGCAGAGGACGCTGACGCCCCACCAGATAATGACCCTCGCGGGAATCAAGCCCGGGGACTACTACCTCGTTGAGATCAAGGGACGTAATCGTGACTCTTTCCAGAACCGAGAGGATGTAGCCATCTCGATGCACGAGAACCAGAAGTTCGTCACCGTGTTCACGGGCCCAGTGCCGGTGTCGTGAGACATGGCAGAGGGACGCGAAGAGTTTCTGCGACAAGTGCAGGACCTCGGCTATGAGGTTCTGCCCACCCCGCCTAATCCGGATCAGCCAGGGGACAGAGTTGTCATTGGCTACAGAGTTCCCGGCGGTCGCTTCGCGGACCAGCAGATCAAGTTGGGCTTCGAAGTTCCTGCGACCTTCCCCCGAACCCCGCCCAGTGGGCCGCACATATCGCCTCGCCTGCTGCCCATCAATCCCAGCGCATCGGATCACCCTAACAAAGTGCTGGAGAGTCAGCACTTCGGGCCGGACTGGGAGTACTGGAGCCGTCCATATCGAGGGTGGAGGGGGCGCGAGGGTGTTTCTGAGTACCTGACGCACATCGACCACCTCTTCAGAACAGTATGAACTACTCCGTTGCCATGACCGAAGGGGTCAACGCAGTCCTCCTCGAGCATCTTGCGCGGCAGGATGGAGATGAGGACCTCTGCTTCGCGCTCTGGCGCCCGAGCTACGGGCGCACAAGAACGACGGCACTGCTCTACAAAGTAATCTTGCCCGAAATTGGCGATCGCGCCGTCCACGGAAACGCGTCATTCAACCCGTCGTACGTTGAGCGCGTCCTCGGCGAGGGCCTCGAGTCCGGCGGCGGGATAGCGTTCCTCCACAGCCACCCAGCTCGGGGTTGGCAGGGCTTGAGTCGAGACGACGTTCGTGCTGAGCGACTCCTGGCGCCAACCGTTCAAGGTGCTACCAGCCTGCCCCTCGTCGGCATGACGGTTGCGGCGCGTGACGGTTCGTGGAGTGCTCGGGTGTGGGAGCGCAAGGCCCCTAAGCAGTATCGGCGCGTTTGGGCTCAGAGCGTTCGTGTCGTCGGAGTGAACCTGAAGAGCCACTTCTGCGATAAAGTGCTCAAACCACCGATCCATCAACCAAGCCAAGCCCGAACCATAAGCGCCTGGGGTTCTGACGTGCAGGCGGACATTGCTAGACTCAAGTTCGGGATAGTCGGCCTTGGGAGTGTCGGCAGTATCATCGCAGAGGCACTGGCGAGAACTGGCATTCAGCGTATCCTGCTCCTCGACTATCAAACCATTGAGGAGGTCAACCTCGACCGGACTCTGCACGCATCTGCTCGGGATGCGAGGCGAGTCCGCGCAAAGGTTGAGGTGGCCGCCAAGGCCTTGCGCCGGAGTGCAACCGCCTGCGGCTTCAGAGTAGAAGCGGAGGAGTTGAGCGTATGCGAGGCAGAAGGCTATCGCAGTGCGCTTGATTGCGACGTGATCTTCTCGTGCGTGGATCGTCCCTGGGCGCGAAGTGTACTCAACTTCATCGCCTACGCGCACCTCATCCCGGTCATCGACGGTGGCATCCACGTATCGCGCACCAACAAGGGCAGACTCCGTGGGGCCGATTGGAAGGCCCATGTTGTCGGCCCTGATCAGCGGTGCCTGGTCTGCCTCGGGCAGTATGATCCGGGGTTGGTAGCAGCCGACCAGCGAGGCGACTTCGAGGATCCTGGCTACTTGGAAAGACTGCCGGACGACCATCCGGCCAAGGCCAATGAGAACGTCTTTGGCTTCAGCCTGGGAGTCGCTTCGCTTGAGTTCATGCAGTTGCTGATGCTGACGGTCGCGCCCCTCGGCCTCGGCCCCCGAGCGCAAAGTTACCATCTCCTAACGGGCGAAATCGAAACCGGTCTTACTGCCTGCGAACCCGGGTGCTTCTCGCAGGAGTTCATTGCGAGCGGGGAAATGCATTGTCCCGGCACGGGCGTCCACGCGGCTGCCGAGGCGGTTCGCGCTGAACGAGCAGCCCGACGGCACACGAAAGGGGGCAACTGATCCAAGTCCCAGGATAATTCGACCATATGCGTCGTCGCCGCCGTTCCAGGCGCACTAGGGGGCTTTGGAAGAAGCCGAGCATCCTCAACAACGTCGAGACCTTCGCGAACATCGCACAGATCATCCCCAACGACGGCGCCCGGTACGCTGCGGTCGGCACCGAAAAGAGCAAGGGCACGAAAGTCTTCGCCCCTCCGGGAAGATCAAGAACATCGGGCTGGTCGAGGTGCCGATGCGCACCACGCTGCGCTCGATCGCCTACGGCATCGGTGGCGTCCCGAACAAGAAGAACTTCAAGGCCGTGCAGCTCGGCGATCCCTCGGGCGGCTGCCCGCGCGCCTGCGGGGCCGCCTCGGTCACCGCTCCGGGCTGATCGGCTGCGCCGTGCATCTTCCCTCCGGCAAGCCTCAGCCGCCTCGAATGGCTTGATGATTGCGCTGCGATCTCTTTGTATCCCATGCGTTGACAGGGCTGACAAGATTACTGTAATAAGAAACAGATGACAATTGCCGCGTGCTATCTATCGTCTGAAGGTGTGGTCCTAGGCTCGGACAGCACCACGACGATATTCGTGCCTAACCTTACTGGCCAGGGTGACTTTCATTTCTTCAACCACGGTCAGAAGATTTATGAATTTGGCAACAGTGGATCGACAGTAGGCGTTGTTCTCTGGGGGCTTGGTAGCCTTGGGGAGAAGAGCTACAGAACATTGATTGCCGAAATTGCAGATGAAGCTTGGCACAGCAACTTAGCGACTCCTGAGCAGGTTGTTCACCTTGCGCGTGACATGTTCTGGAGTCAATACACTGCAGCTTTCAGGGACGCGCTTGCTCGTGCTAAAGAACTCGAGAGAAAAGGCGCTGGTTGTACCCCGGAAGAGACGAGAGAACTTGGAAATCTAAGGCAGAACTTTTCAGGCGGGTTCTGTCTTGCTGGACGGTGGGGTGTTAACCGCTCACCGAAAGCGTTTGAGTTCTGCTTCAATCCCCTCCTTGATGTTGCTCCAGACCCTAACCCGCTTGCCGTGGGGACTGCGAAGTTCTGGGGATTGGAGAACCTAATTCAGCGACTCTTGTATGGCATAGATGCCCCACTGATAGACCGCATTCTCGGGAGCGGTAAATGGAATGGGACTGACGAGGAATTGTTCCAGTTGATACGCGAGGGCGTCTTGGGGCAATCGCGCGACTTGCCGTTGAGGGAAGCCGTTGACTGGATCTATTCGAGCATCTACATCACGATAAAGACCTTTAAGTTCTCACATCTTCTTCCCCTCTGTGGGGGGCCAATAGAGATAGCGGTAATTTCGAGTGACCGTTCCTTTCGATGGGTGAGGCACAAGGAACTCGGAGAGGCAATCACTGCTCACCGGACCAAGGAGGACAAGGTATGAACACGAAGGAGAAACTTGAAGCCCTCCCAGTTGCTCCTTGGGTAATCGAGATGCGTGAGTACTACTTTGAGAACGGCAAGTACAGGTCCGAAGATATTCAGAGGCTAATGGGTGATCCCTGCGTCGGGCACGAAGCGGGCAAGGAGAAGTTCCAGCCAGAGAACTATCATCTTGCCGGAACGACAAGGAAATGAGTTGCCAGGCACACTCGCAGAGGCTTGGCGTGGACGAGTTCGAGTCTTTTGAGGCATGTCCTAGGCGTCAAACAATTAGGGTTGGCAGGAGATACTAACCTCCTCGCGACGTCGATCGTTGTTCGGACAGCCAGGGCGCGTACCGCGAAGCCAGTCAGGGACGCCGTCGCTGCCGCGTTCGGCCGGCTCGGTGAGGTAGTGCGTGGGAAGACGCGGGCAGCGCGATGCTGAACGAAGCCGACACCAGAGCCAAGCTCATCGATCCGGCCATCCACAATTGCGGCTGGACCGAAGACCTTATCCGCCGGGAAGAAACCGCCGGCACTGTCGAGATCATCAACGGCAAGGCCCGGCGACGCTCGCGCGGCAAGGTCGACTACGTGCTTCGGGTCAAGGTCAGTGTCGACACCCAGCCCGTCGCCCTGGCCCTCATTGAGGCAAAAAAGGATACTCTCCACCCGGGCCATGGTCTAGAGCAGGCCAAGGGGTACGCTGAGTGCAAACGGCTTAACGTTCGCTTTGTCTTCTCGTCTAACGGCCATCAGTTCGTCGAGTTCGATTCGTTTACCGGGCTGACTTCTCGGCCCACACCCATGGGAGACTTCCCCTCGCCCGCCAATCTCCGCGCTCGCTACGAGAAGGGCATGGGCTTTTCGCTTGAAGCGCCGGCCGCGCGGCCGCTCTTGCAGTCCTATCCCGGCGGTGAAGGGGCACGTCGCTACTACCAAGACGCCGCGATTCGCGCCGTGATGGAGAAGGTTGCCGCGTGCGAGGCAAGTGGACAGCCGAAGCGCGCGCTGCTGTCGCTGGCGACCGGGTCCGGCAAGACCTTCATCGCTGTCAACCTGCTCAAGCGCATCTCCGACGCCGGGCAGCTCACGCGGGCGCTGTTCGTCTGCGATCGCGATGAGTTGCGCAAGCAGGCGGTCGGCGCCTTTCAGAATGTCTTCGGCGCTGACGCCGCCGAGGTCTACCGCAAGCCGGACGGGACGAACAACGCCAAGAATGCCCGCATCCACGTCGCCACGTACCAGACTCTCGGCGTGGCGACCGAAGACGGGGACGCGAGCTTCCTGACGACCTACTACCCCGAGAACTACTTCACCCATGTCGTCATCGACGAGTGCCACCGGTCGGCGTGGGGCAAGTGGTCGCAGGTGCTCACGCGCAACCGCAACGCGGTGCAGGTCGGCCTCACCGCAACCCCGAGGCAGCTTGCAGAGACCCTCAAGCGCCAGGTGCAGGCAGTCAACAAGGACCCCTTGCCGCACCTGCAACGGGCCGCGGAGGGGACCGAGAACCTCGAGAAGGCCAGGAGTGCCGATCAGTCCGTCGGTTATGAGGTCACCCGGGATGTTCTGGCCGACGCCGAGATCACCGCCAACAACCTGGCTTACTTCGGCGAGCCGGTCTACGAATACGACATCGCCCAGGCCATCGAAGACGGCTATCTTGCCGCCTGCGAAATCCAGAAGGGGCGGGTGAATCTTGACGACACCGGCATCACGCAAGCGGAGATCATCGCCCGCAACCCTGTCGACGCCATCACCGGGCAGCCCGTCACCCCCGCCCAGATCGACGCGATCTACCAGAAGACCGAGTATGAGGACCGCGTCCTTCTGCCCGACCGCGTCCTGGCCATGTGTCAGGACCTGTTCGACTACCTGCTGGAGACGGGAGGCCCCGAACAGAAGACGATCGTCTTCTGCGCCCGCGATCGCCACGCCGACGACGTGGCGGCCTGCCTGAACAACCTCTACGCGACCTGGTGCGCGGGGAGCGGGAGGCAGAGGCTGGCCTACTACGCCTTCAAGTGCACCGCCGCCAGCAGCGGCAACGACCAGCTCCCGGACCTGCGGGCCTCCTCCCGCAGCCACTTCATCGCGACCACGGTCGAGCTGCTGACCACGGGTGTGGACGTCCCCTGCGTGCGGAACATCGTCTTCTTCAAGTACCTCAAGTCGCCGATCAGCTTCTACCAGATGGTCGGGCGGGGCACCCGCATCGACGCGCCCACCGGCAAGCTGATGTTCCGCGTCTACGACTACACCGACGCCACACGGCTCTTCGGCGAGGACTTTCTCACCAAGCCGCCGGGCTCGGGCGGGGAGGGGCCTGGGGTCGACGGCCCCGATCCGCCCCCACCGTCGGAGCCGCAGATCACGGTCGAGGGTTTCGAAGTCCACGTCACCGACGCCGGGCGCTTCATCGTCGCCGATGTCAACGGCAAGGCGATGCCGGTGCCCGTCGAGGAGTACAAGGCGCGCCTGGCGGCCCGGCTCGTGCAGGAGGTTCGCACGCTCGAAGACTTCCGTGGTCGATGGATCAACCCGCCATCGCGCCAGGAACTCGTCGACACCCTCGTGAGTTCCGGGTACTCGCCGACCGTCGTGCGCATGGTGGACGACCGGCAGGACTACGACCTGTACGACGTGCTGGCCGAGCTTGGCTGGGGGATGAGCCCACGCACCCGCCGCGACCGCTCGCTGGCCTTCACCTACAAGCACGAGGAGTGGATCAACGCGCTGCCCGGCAGGGCCCCGGCCACCGTGCGCGCTATCGCCAGCCAGTTCGAGCGCGGCGGCACCGAGGGCCTGGAGAACCCGCAGATCTTCCAGACGCCCGAGGTCAAGTCGGCCGGCGGCCTCGCGGCGTTGCAGATGGCGGGCAATCCCCGCGACCTGCTTGTTGAGACGAAGACGAGGATGTTCGCAGCATGACCGCGACGGCAGTGGCGAAGGAATCGCGGAGGCAACTTCCTGCGGGCTGGCGGTGGGTCAAGCTGGGGGACATCTGCAAGGGACCAGGGCAATACGGTACCTCTACCAAGTCCAATGGTGACGAGCGAGGAGTCCCCGTCTTGGGCATGTACCACATCCACGAAGGGCGTATCCGCTGGGAGAACGTCTCTCATGTAGACTTGCAGGCCGACGAGCTTTCGAAGTATCGACTACTCAAAGGCGACCTGCTCTTCAATCGAACGAACTCCGCGGAATTGGTTGGCAAGACGGCAGTCTATGACACCGATAGATCCGCGGTGTTTGCTTCCTATCTGATTCGCTTTCGACTAATTGAGGGAACAGCAGATTCGCACTTTGTGTCAGCCTTCATCAATTCTCCTGGCGGCCGAAGGTTCATCGAGGGGAATATGGCTCGGGCGATAGGCCAGGTGAATATCAGTGCGTCGGCCATGCGCATAATGCCAGTGCCCGTGCCACCTCTTGCGGAGCAGCGGCGGATCGCGCGGGTGTTGCGCGAGCAGATGGCGGCGGTGGAGCGGGTGCGCGCTGCGGCCCAGGCCCGCCTTGAGGCGGCAAAGGAGCTGCCGGCTGCTTTTCTCAGCCAGATCTTCCCACAACCGGGCTATCCTCTTCCCGCCGACTGGCGTTGGGTGCGATTGGGGGATCATGCCGTCAAGATCGGCAGCGGGTTGACCCCGCTAGGGGGCCAGGCTGCTTACGTCGCGAGTGGCATCAGTCTTGTTCGCAGTCAGAATGTGCGTATGAACGGCTTCTCCATGGCGGGCTTGGCGTACATAACTGAGGAACAAGACCGGGCTATGTCTGAGAGCCGTGTACAAGCGCAGGATGTTCTTCTCAATATCACGGGAGCATCTATCGGCAGGGTTTGCGTTGTTCCTGAGACGGCGCTGCCAGCAAACGTGAATCAGCACGTCAGTATTATTCGCAGTGACGGTTCGCTTGATCCATGGTTCCTGTCGCTGTTTCTTTCTACGTCGCAGTTTCAAGAGCGTATCCTGAAGGCTCAGGCGGGAGCAACAAGGCAGGCTCTCACAAAGAGTCTAATCGCCGCCTTCGAAATCCCACTCGCCCCGATCGAAGATCAGCGGCGTATCGCTTCGGGGTTGCGTGAACAGATGGGGACAGCGGAAGCTGCTTGTGCGGCCGCGGAAGCTGAACTGAACACGATCAACGCCTTGCCCGCGGCGTTGCTGCGCCGAGCCTTCAACGGGGAGATCTGAGCTTCGATGCTTGGAGGTCGTGACGATGCAATTGGCCGGCGGAGGGGTGGCGCGGAGGGGAGGACTCCGCCGCGCGGAGCGGAGTGAGCACGGTGGAGGTCCGCAGCGACAGGACCCCGCAGCCTGCACGGGCCACGTGTTGCACCAGCACAGGCACTTGCGCCAAGCGCCAGGGCCACGATAGAGGAGTCGCGTCAGGCATGGCCAAGAGAGCGAAGACTCGTGACGAGGAAACGCAAGCCATCCGCGGCGGCAAGGGCGAGATCATCCTCTACAAGGAGGAGCAGGGAGCTCCGGCCCTGGAAGTCCGGCTAGAACAGGAATCCCTGTGGCTGAACCTGAACCAGATTTCCGCCCTCTTCGAACGGGACAAGTCGGTTATTTCCAGGCACCTGGGGAACGTTTTCCGGGAAGGAGAACTTGATCGCCGGGCAGTTGTTGCATTTTTTGCAACAACTGCCGCTGATGGCAAAACCTACCAGGTGGAGTATTTCAATCTCGACGCCGTACTTTCCGTCGGCTATCGGGTGAACTCGAAGCGCGGCACGCAGTTTCGCATCTGGGCGACGAACGTGCTGCGAGAGCACCTGGTCCGGGGGCTTACCATCAACCGCCGGCGCCTCGAGACCAATGCTCGCGAGATCGAAGCGGCGCTGGAAATGATGCGGCGAATCGCCTCGAGCCCGCGTCTGACCACCGAGCAGGGACGCGGCCTGGTGGAGGTCATCGCCCGCTACACCCAGACCTTTCTCTGGCTGCAGCGGTACGACGAAGGCCTCCTGACCGAGCCCAAGGGCGAGCCTGGCGGCATACTCCCCGCTGCCGAGGAGGCGCGGGCCGCCATCGGCGATCTCAAGGTGAACCTCGTCGCTCGCAAAGAGGCCGGGGATCTCTTCGGGCAGGAACGTGCGGAGGGCCTGGCGTCGATCCTGGGGAACCTGGAACAGAGCGTCCTCGGCCATCCGGCTTATCCGACCGTGGAGGCCAAAGCCGCCCACCTGCTCTACTTCGTCATCAAGAACCATCCGTTCTCCGACGGCAACAAGCGCATAGGCGCCATGCTCTTCGTCGACTTTCTCAACCGCAACGGGCGGCTGTTTAGACCGAGCGGCGAAGCCGTCATCAACGACGTCGGGTTGGCCGCGCTGACACTGCTGATTGCGGAATCCAATCCGCGGGACAAGGACACCTTGATCAGGCTGACCATGAACATGCTGGCACGGGAGCAGTAGGCATGCCAAGAGAAGGAAGAAAGAACGGCAACGTGAAGCGGCTGCCCACCCAGCAGTCGGTCGATCAAGCCGTCAAGAGCATCTGCGACATCATGCGCCGCGGCAACTGCGCCGGGGCGATGCAGTACGTCCCCGAGCTGACCTGGATCCTCTTCCTGCGCATCCTCGACGAGAAGGAGCACCGCGAAGAGCAGGAGGCCGAGGCGCTCGGCGTGCCGTTCCGCCCCTCGCTGAAGGCGCCTTTTCGCTGGCGCGACTGGGCCGCGCCGCCGGAGAAGCTCGCCGCCGGGGAGACCACCAAGCGCGTCGAACTGCAGAACTCGCCCCAGAACGCCTTCTTCAGCTTCGTCAACCAGGAACTGCTGCCGTACCTGAAGAACCTGGAAAAGCACCCTGACGCCTCGCCGCGGCAGAAGGTCATCAGCGAGATCATGACGGGCGTCGAGCGGGTCCGCATCGACACCGAGCGCAACTTTCTCGACGTGCTGGACAAGGTGGACGAGCTGACCACCGAGGCGGTGGACCCGACGCACGTCTTCACGCTCTCCCAGGTCTACGAAGGGCTGCTCCTGAGGATGGGCGAAAAGGGCAACGACGGCGGCCAGTTCTTCACGCCGCGGCAGGTCATCAGGGCGATGGTCCAGGTGATCGACCCGAAGACGGACGAGACGATCTACGATCCGGGCTGCGGCACCGGGGGCTTCCTGGCACAGAGCTTCGAGCACATCGCCGGAAATCTCGGCGCCGACGCCACGGCGGATCAGCTCGAGACGCTCAAGCAGCGGGCGTTCTGGGGCCGCGAGAAAGAGAACCTCATCTACCCTATCGCGCTGGCGAACCTCGTCCTGCACGGCATCGACAAGCCGAACCTCTGGCACGGCAACACGCTGACCGGGCAGGAGATCTACGGCGGCTTGTTCGAGGGTGCGCCTCAGGCTTTCGACGTGATCCTCACCAATCCCCCCTTCGGCGGCAAGGAAGGCAAGGAGGCGCAGACCAACTTCGACTACAAGACCGGTGCGACGCAGGTGCTCTTCCTCCAGCACGTCATGCGCAGCCTGCGCAACGGCGGCCGGTGCGGCATCGTCCTGGACGAGGGGCTGCTCTTCCGCACGAACGAGGAGGCGTTCGTCAAGACCAAGCGCAAGCTGCTCGACGATTGCGACCTCTGGTGCGTGGTGAGCCTGCCGGGCGGCGTGTTCACGGCCGCCGGGGCGGGGGTCAAGACCAATCTGCTGTTCTTCACGAAGGGTCGGCCGACGGGAAAGGTCTGGTACTACGACCTGTCCGAACTGAAGATCCGCAAGAAGAATCCCCTGCTGCTCAAGCACTTCGAGGATTTCCTCCGACTGCTGCCGGCACGGGCGGACAGCGACCTGTCATGGACGGTAGACATGGACGAGCGCAAGCGCGTCGCGGCGGAGGACGCCCGGCCGCTCAAGGAGCAGTCCACGGCCAAAGGCCAGGAGGCCGCGCGGTGGTCGCAGCAGGTCGCCGAGCTGAAGAAGGCCCGTCCGCGCGACGATCGGGCCATCGAGGCTGCGCAGGCGAAGGCCAAGGAGCTGACGCGCGAGGCACGGGAGCTGGCCGCCAAGGCTAGAGAGATCGAGGACGCCATCTACGACCTGAAAGCCGTCAATCCGCACAAGAAGCCGATCGTGGATACGCGAACCCCAGAGGAGCTGCTGGAGATCATCGAGACCAAGGGCAGGGAAGTGGCGGCGGCCTTGGCCGAGCTGCGGTTGAAGACGCATTGCTGACCTTGCGCTCTGAAAGAGCTGCGCGCAGCGGCTGTCAGCGCCGGGAGCGCTCCTCCGTTGCTTATCTCTGAGGGCCCCCCTCCTTCGGACTTCGAACAGATACGAGCTCGAGCTCGAAGATGAGCGTCTGATTCGGTCCGATGCGGGCGTCGCCACCTCGCTCGCCGTAGGCGAGATGGGGCGGGATGAAGAGCTGCCACTTGGAGCCTTCAGGCATGAGCTGCAATGCCTCCTTCCAGCCAGGAATGACTGCCGTGACCTTGAAGGACGCTGGTGTTTCGGCCCCGGAGCTGTCCAGTTCGGTCCCGTCGAGCAGCGTACCCCGGTAGCGACACTCCACGGTGTCCGCTTCCGCGGGCTTCGCACCGTCGCCGGACGTGAGGATCTTGTACTGCAGTCCGCTCGGCAAGGTCACCACCCCTGTCTTCGTCCTGTTCTCCGCGAGGAAGGCCTCCCCCTTCGCCTTGTTCTCCGCCGCCACGATCTTCATGACCTCAGCCTGCCTGCGGCTCAACTCATGTCGAAACGCGATCATGATCGTGTTCAGGTCTTCTTCAGGCACGAGGAGCTTCTCGCCCGCGAGCCCGTCCTTCAAGCCCTTCATCACGAGGTCCGCGTCGGTCTCGATCCCCTGGCGCTTGAGGCTTCTCGCCAGATCGACCCCGATGCCGTAGTTCACCTTTTCCTTGAGGGTCTTGAGAACCGGCGTCTCCTCTGCGCCTGCCTGAGAAGCGAGAAGCGCGACTCCCAGGACCGCCAGCCACTTCAGGGTCGTGCTCTTCCGCGTCATCCCTCTTCCTCGCACAATTGGATCTCCCCGGTTTCCTGCTTCCCTTTTCACTACTGAGAAATGTCCACCCGAATGCCCTCGCCGCCGTGCGTCACCGCGGTGATGGCTAGATGCCTGGAGATTCCCTGAGAAGTCACATCCAGGCTGCTCTGCCCGGGGCTCCGCACGGTGATCCTGACTTCATTTCCTTGCCCTGGAGTTACCGTCACCATCGCAGGATCGGATGGTATCCATGTCGGGCGTATGTCCAGCGGCCTTCCCTGTGCATCAACACCTTGGGCTCTGGCCTCCAATGTCAGCTCTCGTCCTCCCTGGGCAAAGGTGAATGTGGGAGGCGAAACCCAGCGCTCGCCCCCATAGGAGGGCCCGTTCATCCTGAAGTCCAGCTTGAAGGAAACAGTGATGGCGGCGAGCGCATCCGGCTGGGTATTGCCGTCAGCTATTCCGGGACCAGGGGCGCTCAAGGCCGGGGAGCAACTTGCCGACAACAGCAGTGAAGCGGCGAGCGCCGGGATCATCACCCGGCGCGCCGCCGCTTCGAGTCGGTGTTTCTGGTTCTTCATGCTCGATCCAAGCTTCCCCTGCCCACCCCCTCCCCGGGAAGGGAGAGGGTGGGCAGAGAGAAGAGCTCAGGTTCCTCTAGTGGCAGTACTGGCTGACCACGCCGCCCGCGTAGTCACAGGCGGCGCTGCCGGGATTCGCGTCGGTGCCCGAGACTCTCACCTTCGTCAGGTTCAGGAAGGCCGGCTCCGGGGTCAGTTGGCCGGCGGCACCCACCGCCGACACGCTGCGGAACATCGTCGAGTTCGCCAGCAGCGCACCGCGGCCGAGCGTGTTGTCGGGCGCCAGGCCATCCACCGGGATGATCACCTCGGGGTGATCGAAGGGCGCGCGGTCGAACCGGTTGCGCTCGTCGGTGAGCTCCAGCAGGAAGTCCACGAGGGCGACCTCCTCGTCCTCGTTGAGGTTCGACTGGATCTCGATGTTCTGGTTGGTCAGGTTGAAGTCGCGGTGCTCGGCATTGCTGATCGGGAAATCGCCGCCTCGGACGTAGAAGTCCACCACCTGGCGCAGCGTCAGCTTGCCGCCGTTGTGGAAGTACGGGCCGGTGAGCTCGACGTTCCGGAGCTGGGCCGCCTTGAAGCTGCCCAACCTGCCGACCCGGTTCGGGTCGGGCCAGGTGCCCATCATCGCGGTTTCGATTTCGATCTGCTCGGCGCCGGCGGCGTTCAGCACTTCCGCCGCGATGTTC